>CANHNT010000088.1 GCA_947461985.1 Bacteroidota bacterium
CACCAGAAGCAAGTCAAATAGAAATAAGATCAGTATTTAACGACAAACAATTTAAATTGTCTGTAAAAGATTATGGAATAGGCATTTCGAAGCAAGATCAAAAGCATTTAACAAAACGATTTTTTAGAGGAACGAATGCTGCACCCATACAAGGAACCGGTTTAGGATTACATATTGTGCACAAATATGTAGAAATTTTAAAAGGTGATTTTAAATGTATAAGTAAGCTTAATTATGGTACAGAATTTATTATAATCTTTCAAATCAAGTAAAACAAAATGAAGAAAATATTATTAATTGAAGACCATGAAGAATTGCGAATCAATACCGCAGAAATTTTAGAATTAGCAAGTTATGAAACTATTTTAGCTGAAAATGGCAAAATAGGAATTTTGAAAGCAATTGAATTTAAGCCAGATTTAATTATTTGCGATATTATGATGCCTATTTTAGATGGTTACGGCGTTTTGCAGGCACTCCAAAATAATGAAGAATTGAAAAATATTCCATTTATTTTTTTGACTGCTAAAACAGAACGGAGTGACTTCAGAAAAGGAATGGAATTTGGTGCCGATGACTACATCTCAAAACCATTCTCAGCTACAGAATTGTTAAATGCTATTGATATTCGATTAAAGAAAAATAATGTAGATTCATCTGCTCTTTTATCACCTGAGGTGCAAGATTTAATGAAATTAATAGATTCAAAATTTAAAGATGAAGCATTGTTGTTGAAATGTGCATTTGTAAGTGTGAATAATTATCAGAAAAAACAAATTATCTTTTCTGAAGGAAATCATCCATATAAATTATTTTATATTACAGAGGGCAAAGTGCAGCTCACAAAATGTAATGATATTGGAAAGGTATTAATTACAGATTTATTAAATGCAGGTGATTTTTTCGGGTATCTTCCCATTTTAGAATCGAGTACCTATAAGGATACTGCTGTTTGCTTTGATGAAGTTGAACTAATTGAAATCGCTAAAGATTATTTCATCGAATTAATAACGCAACATGCTCCTACGGCTTCTAAGTTTACACAATTGTTGGCGAATAATATTTCTTCTTTAGAAGAACAACTAATTGGATTAGCATATAATTCGCTTCGTAAAAAAGTAGCTGAAGCAATTGTAAAATTAGAAAAAAAATACAACGATTCTCTTGACACAAATTTTGTTATTAAAATGAGCAGAGAAAATTTAGCAACAATTGCTGGAACCGCTACGGAATCGTTAATAAGAACATTGAAAGATTTTAGCCAAGAAAAATTAATTGAAATGAATAATGGCAATATAAAAATTTTAAATTTAAATGCCCTAAAGCATTTGGTAATTTAATGGCTTTAATTAATCGCCTATTTATTTTATTAAATAATTTTAATTAACCGAGCATAAGTGAATTTTTTTATGATGAATGCAATTAATAATAGCTAAAAAATTGATTGGTATCATTGTCTATAATTTATATTTCAAATAATTTTATTTAAAATATAAATTACAATGACTAAGCAAATAATTTTTAAAACTATTTTTTATGGTTTCTTCTCTTGGTTTTTTCCATTCGTAATTTCATTTCTTTTTTATAAACCAGGAGGTGAACTTATGGTTGCTTATGCAACGTTTAAATCAGTAATAATGCTTGTTGGTATTTCGGTTTGTAGCTATCTATTAGTCCAATATTTTAAAATTTTGGATAATAATTTCAAAAAATTCGGCTTCATTGTCGGCTTTTCTTGGTTTTTTATCAATATTATTTTAGACACACTGCTGCTTATTCCAATAATGAAGGTGTCCTTTGTAAATTACTTCATGACGATTGGTGTTAGTTATTTAGGGATACCAGCTATGAGTATTGCAATAGGATATTTATTAGACAATAAAATAAAATAAAAATGAATAACATAAATAAAGAATGGCATCTTAGAAATAAAATGCCTAAAAATCCTACATTTGAAGAACGAGTAAATTGGCACACGGCACATGAATTAAATTGCAATTGTAGAACTATACCGAAGCACTTATTGAATAAAAAAAATAAAAAAGATTCTAAAATAAAAAATTGAGTGAATCTCTTTTCTACATAATTAAAAAGCCTCCATCAACTACTAGTGTGGTTCCTGTAATATAATTAGCGGCATCGCTTGCTAAAAACAAAACTGCATTTCCAATATCTTCAGGTTCTCCCATTCGTTTTAGTGGGAGCGATTTAATAAATTGTTTCGATTGAGCTTTCATTTCTATGATTTGTATTAATGACAAATGAGGACCTGCAATTTTTCTAATTCCAGGTGTATTGATTCCTCCTGGGGCAACATCATTTACATTGATTCCGTATTTTCCTACTTCTTTTGCAAAAGCTTTAGTTAACATACTTACTCCACCTTTTGATGCATCATATTGCGATAATTTGCCTGTCGGTTTGATACTGTCAATAGAAGAAATATTGATTATTCTACCTCCATGTTTTTTTTCTATCATTTTATTTACTGCCAGCTTAGATAAAAAGGCAACTGCTTTTAGATTTAAATTTAAAGTGTTATCCCACAGCTCTTCAGTTAATTCTGTAACTGCGCAATAATTGTATATTCCGGCATTATTAACTAAGATATTTAGATCTCCCAATTCATTTATTGTAAAATCAATTATTTTAGAAAGATTTTTTATGTCTCGTAAATCTGCTTGTAAGTAGATAGATTTATTGCTCTCCTTATTTATTTCTAAAAGCGTTTTTTTAGCTATTTTAGGATCAACGATATCTACAATGACAATATTAGCACCTGCTTCTGCTAATCGATAAGCAATGCCTTTTCCAATACCCATTGCTCCACCGGTTACGATGGCTACTTTGCCTGTTAAGTCGAATAATTTTTCAATTGATTTTTCCATATTTATTTTTTATATTTTATTTTTTCTGCCTTAGCAATATTTTCAATTCCCTTTATTAACGCATCAGGATTAAAGGAAATACTATTTATTCCGTTTTTAACTAAAAATGAGGCGTACTCAGGATAATCACTTGGAGCCTGCCCACATAAGCCAGTATGTGTTTTGGATTTTTTTGCTTTGGATAAGGTCATTTCTATCAGTTGCATTACTGCTGGGTCAAAAGGACTAAAAATATCACTCAGCAATGAAGAATCTCTATCAGCTCCTAAAGTCAACTGGGTTAAATCGTTTGAGCCAATAGAGAATCCGTCAAAGTGTTTTGCAAATTCTTCTGCTAACAAAGCATTGCTAGGAATTTCTATCATTACGTATATTTCTAAGCCGTTTACTTTTCTTTTTAATCCACACGCTTTCATAACTGCAATTACTTTTTTTGCTTCAGCAATTGTTCTACAAAAAGGAATCATTAATTTAATGTTTAAAAATCCCATTTCATCTCTCACCCTTCTCATTGCTTTACATTCCATCTCAAAGGCATCTTTGTACATAGGATGATAATAACGTGAGGCACCTCTAAAACCGATCATTGGATTTTCTTCTTTCGGTTCAAATTGTACACCTCCTAAAAGATTTGCGTATTCATTTGATTTAAAATCACTCATTCTAACAATTACTTCTTTGGGATAAAATGCCGCTGCTATTTTCGCTATAGACTCTGCCAATTTATTTATAAAGTAATCTTCCTTGTTGCTAAATAGGTTGGTAATTTTTTCAATTTTAGATTTTATGGAAACATCTTTTATGCTATCAAAATGTTTTAATGCCATAGGATGAATGCCAATAGAATTATTAATAATAAATTCCATTCTCAATAAACCTACACCGTCGTTTGGTAATAATGAATAGTTGAAAGCTTCATCAGGATGGGCTAGAATAAGCATTCTCTTAGTTTTTGTTTTTGGTATTGTAGAAATATCAATCTCTTTTTCATCCCATTTTAATTTTCCATTATATACTACACCAATATTTCCATTGGCAGTAGAAATAGTAATCATTTGGCCATCTTTTATTTTATGAATTTCAGTACCAATACCAACTACAGCAATAGCACCTACTTCTCGAGCTACAATAGCAGCATGCGATGTACGACCTCCTTGTTCGGTAAGTATGGCAGTTGCTTTTTTTAATATTGGGTCCCAATCAGGATCGGTTCTTTCGGTAACTAATATTTCTCCTTTATTTAATTTGGCAATTTCAGACGCTGAACGAAGTATTCTTGCTTTTCCTGAAACTATTTTATTACCCAAACCTGCACCAGTACATATTATATCTCCTATTTCTAACAACGCATATTGTTTAATTGTAGTTGCCTTTTTATTGCTATGAACTGTTTCGGGTCTTGCTTGAACAATGTATAATTTGCCATTTTGACCATCTTTTGCCCATTCTATATCCATGTGGCATTTGTAATGATTTTGAATAATACAAGCCCATTTTGCTAGTTGAATAATTTCTTCATCATTTAATACATATTCATTTTTTTTGGCTTCAGACGTTAATGTATTAATTATAGCTTCTTCTGGTTTCAAAATATCGTTGGCATGGAGAGTAGAATAAACCATTGTTTTATTTTTACTGCCAAGCTTATGAGCAATTATTGGATTTTTTACTTTTCCCAACATCGGTTTATACACCATAAATTCATCAGGATTAATAGTACCTTGTACTACATTTTCGCCAAGTCCCCAAGCGCCAGAAATTAATACGACTTGTTCAAAACCGGAGTCGGGGTCGATTGTGAAAAGTACACCTGAACAGGCAAGGTCAGATCGAATCATTGTTTGCACACCAATTGATAAAGCTACCTTCATGTGATCGAATTTATTATCTGAACGATATTTAATAGCTCTATCTGTAAACAAAGATGCGTAACAACGTTGACATGCTTTAATTAAATTTATATCACCTTTTACATTTAAATAAGTTTCTTGCTGACCAGCAAAACTAGCATTGGGTAAATCTTCTGCAGTAGCGCTGCTTCGAACAGCAACGGTTTTTTCTTTGCCTATTTTTTTTATTAATAAATGATATGCTTGCAATATTTCATTTTCCAAAATACTAGGAAAGGTTGCATCCATTATTGCAGTTCTTATTTTTTTAGCAATAAATGAAAGATTGTTAAAAGTTACTGTATCTATTTTTGCTAATAAACTACTAATAATTGGCGTTAATTTATTCTCATTTAAAAATTGCCAATATCCATCTGCAGTTACTGCAAAACCTTCAGGTATAATAATTCCTTTAGCTGATAATGAAGAGTACATTTCACCTAGAGATGCATTTTTCCCGCCCACAAGGTTTACGTCTTTTATGCTAATTTTTGAGAAATGCTTAGTGTATTTCATATTTTTTATTTTGCTTGCAGGATCAACAAATGTAATCACACAAACATTTATTAAATTGTTGTTGAATTGAATTGAATTCTTGAACAAAAACTGCAATATGTATTCGGATATCAGTTACCTGATAATCAATAATAGCATTCATTTCAAGGTTATTTACTGCTGCTAAATTTATGTTTCTTACCAGTATTCCAAGGTCATGTTTAAATGAGTAAATAAATTCGTCATTTCGCATAAATTTAGAATGGTATTCTTCTATTTCAATTAAAAAATCGGCACTAATTTGCTTTTTTAAAATTTCTGAAAGCCTATTTTTTTGATGAATATTTTCTAGTGTATAAAAAGATAATATTCTTTCCCAAGTATAACATTCATATTGCAATTGTTCAAACCTTAAAGTATGCATGTTTATTAATTTAGCTTCATCAATCATATTCCAACATTGATTATTTTTCATTTTTCAGGTAAATCTATTTTTACAAATGGTTAAAAATTATGCTAAATTCTTTTTAGTATACACTCGATATGATGATTTCTTGATTTATCATGATGTATTTATTTTATTAAAATAACAGGTTTTGAAATAGATCATTTAATTCAAATAATGGATATTAAAAGTGTATCTTAAAATGAAATTTAGATTACTTATACAATCTATTTAACCGCTATTCTTTTAATAGGGGTTTGTTTAACATCTTCATTAAATGGCAATAAAATGTTTAAAATGCCATCTTCATATTTTGCATCAATTTTATTTTTATTTACGTCTTGAGGCAATGCGAACGTCCTTTTAAATGCAGCATAATTATATTCTTTTTGAATATACTTTTTTTCATTTGGTTCGTTATTTTCTTTTTTTTCACAACTGATAGACATTGTATTATGATCAACCCCAATTTTAAAATCTTCTTTTTTAAGACCTGGTGCAACCAAGCTTACAAAATATTCTTTTTCATTTTTTTCAATATTAACTGCAGGAATTTTTATATCTACTCCCGTATAATTATTGTTTTTTACGTTGTTTAATGGATTGGTAAAACTACCAATATGTGAATTTTTTTTTTTCGTTTGATTTTGTAGTCATGATTTATTTCTTAAAGATTAATAATAATTTATAGAAATACAAATTTCTTAAGTTGCTAAAATTTAAATACTAATTATAGTCATACTTATTTATGAGTTTAGTCAAATTATCCTTTTAGCATGCTGTTTTATGGATTTAAATTTTTCTTATTCAATAAAATATGTAGCTACAGCTAAAAAAAAATTAATTTCATTTTGATAATAAGAATCATTTGCTTTTTTGATTGTAATCAATTAAAATATTATATCAAATAATTTTCTTTGTGTTTGAAAATTATCATATTACTAAACAATAAAAAAATTAAAATTATGAAAAACGACATTCAAATTCAACAAGATGTTCAACAGGAATTAAAGTGGGAGCCATTTCTAAATGCAGCAGAAATAGGGGTGGCTGTAAAAAATGGCGTAGTCACACTTTCAGGCATTGTTGATTCTTATGCAAAAAAAACAACCGCAGAAAAAGCTGCAAAAAGAGTTGCTGGAGTAAAAGCACTTGCAGAAGATATTTTACTTTCGGTTTCTCCTCGTGAAGAAAAATCGGATGCAGAAATTGCAGCGGCCGCACTTACCGCACTAAAATGGAATTCGGCAGTACGGGATGAAAAAGTAAAAATAAAAGTTGAGAATGGAAATGTGAAATTAGATGGTGAAGTAGAGTGGGAATATCAGCGCAAAGATGCAAAATTAGCTATCGAAAATTTAGAAGGCGTGAAATCTGTTTTAAATTTAATTACATTAAAACCGAAAATAGATCCTATAAATATTCAAAATAAAATTAACAATGCATTTCATCGCAGTGCAACCTTGGATTCTAAAAAAATAACTGTTGATGTAATTGGCAGTACAATTACTTTAAGAGGTACAGTGCGTTCTCTTGCTGAAAAAGATGACGCTGAAATTGTTGCTTGGAATGCTCCTGGTGTGCTTAATGTAAAAAGTGAATTGTTGGTAGAAGAACCAGCATATGCTTTTGAAGATTAATTGATCAATTAAGAATAAAAAAATTAAACCTTACCAAACCTCCTGTTTGAAAAAATAGCCACTTCAATTCTTTGTGATTGAGGTGGTTTTTTTATTTATGCCAATGCGCACTTTGTTTTTATTTATTTACAATCAATCGAAAAATAGCGGTTGTGTTTGGGCTTTATATTTTGAAATAAAATACTCCTTTTTTATTAAATCAATAAAAAATAAGGCTGTAGTTATCTTTTGTACAGTAATAAATACAGCCTTTTATTGTATGGCAATCGTAGGATTTTGCTTGCTATTTCCCATTAATTGCTTTGAATTTTTTTTGAATGACATCGTATTATGCAAATTCTTTTTTCATTTTTTTAG
>CANHNT010000089.1 GCA_947461985.1 Bacteroidota bacterium
CGGTTCAGTTACCTCTATTCAAATTGCTCGTGCAATTAAAGAACAAAAAGGATACGAAATTGACAGAAAACGTATTTCTATCACTGAAGAAGTAAAAGAAGTTGGAACGCATAAAGCAACAATTGATTTCGGTAATGCAAACATTATAGAAATTGAATTTGAAGTAGCAGGAGAATAATTTTCCATTCTTAACAAAATAAATTAAAGCTCGATTGAATCAATCGAGCTTTTTCATTATATTTACATTTGAATTTTTACATTTTTATTATATAAACATTTTAATACCTAAACAATGATTAAAAAATTATTTTTATCGTTTATCTTTTTGTCTTTAGTATCATTAAGCTTAAATGCTCAATATTGTTTCCCCACTTTTACAAGTGCGTGTACTTCGAATGATTTTATAGATAATTTTTCGACCACTGCAGGTATAACCAACATCACCAATAATGCAACTGGTTGTAATGGAAGTTTACCTAATAATTATGTATTTAATAGTGGAATGGTAGTTTCTCAAATTCAAGGGCTGCAATTTAACTTTTCTGTACAAGCAGGAACTATCTGGAGTCAAGGATTTCGAATTTGGATTGATTGGAATCAAGATTTAGATTTTGCTGATCCAAGTGAGGATGTTTTCGTATCGCCTGCTACTGGCACTACAGCTCAAACAGGTACTATCACAGTTCCTATGTGGGCTGTTCCTGGTCCTACAAGAATGAGGGTTCTTTGTAGATTTGCAAATATTCCTGCTATTACTGACTATTGTGGTACTACGTTTTCCTTTGGAGAATGTGAAGATTATGTATTAAACGTTATTGCTGCAACCCCTTGCACAGGTACTCCTAATGCTGGTTCTGCAACGCCTGCATCATCTACTTTATGTGCTGGACAAACGTCAAATATAGGAACAGTAGGAGCAACGTACCAAGGGAATATGAGTTATCAATGGCAGCAATCTACCAATGGAGGAGGAACATGGTCAAATGCAGTAGGAGGAAATGGCGCAACATCCCCTTTCTTTCAAACGCCAACTTTATCAAATTCTATCATGTATCGTGTTATTTTTACATGCAATGGTAGTGGCTTGTCAGACACTTCAAGCACATCATCTATTACCATTACAGGTCCAACATATGCCACTATTCCATTTTTAGAAAATTTTGAAATTTGGGATAATTATTGCAATACCAATGATGTTCCTAAAGCAACATCTGCTCTTAATTACAGCAGCTCCCCCTCTACAGGCAACAATTCATGGAGAAGAAACGATCAGGGAGCAAGTGCATCTTGGAGTAACATTTCACAAGCTAACTATATTCCTGGAAGTACACTTGGACAATATTCTGCTAGATTTCATTCTTCAAACACATCTTCTAATGGCAACTTAGATTTATACCTAGATTTAAGTCAACAACTTGGAAATAAAACATTGTTTTTTGATTACATAAATAATAACTCGAATGGAGGAACTGATAATCTTGAAGTTTTATTATCACAAGATGGTGGACTTACATTTGCTTCTCAAGGAACTTTCAACAATTCAATAAATTGGCAAAATTTTTCAGTATTTTTAAATTCAAATTCTCCTAATTCTGTTATTCGATTCAAAGCTTTTGGTGACTTTGGTGGTTGGTTTAGCGGATCAGATATTGGAATAGACAATATCTCTGTAGTTCCTGATTGTGCTGGAACTCCTGTAGCTGGCGTAATAGATAGCATCACAGCTTGTCCTAATGTTCCATTTAATTTAACCTTATCAGGTAGTTCTTTAGCTGGCAGTATGACCTATACATGGGAAAGTTCAAATTCTTTGACAGGTCCTTGGAGCTTAGTGAACATTACGGGTTCACCAATGATAAATACCCAAATAGCTACACCTACTTATTTTAGATGTATAGTAACATGCTTTACGAGTAATTTAACGGATACTACAGCACCATTTTTTGTTGATTTTGGTTCATTCTTTTTATGTTATTGCAACTCACAATCTACTGCTTTAACCACATTGCAAAATATTGGAAATGTAACAATAAAAAATGCACAAAATGTAACCATATTAAATAATGGAGTAGCTACTCCACTTCTTTCAAATCCAAATTCTCTTCAATACTATACACCGTTTTATTCTCTTGCACCAACAAAAATTTATAGAGATTCTACTTATGACATTTCGGTGACCGCTTTTTCACAAGATGCTTTTTTTGACAATGGATATTCAAATATTTACATTGATTTTAATAGAGATGGTAGTTTTGATCCTATTTTAGAATTAGCTGCAGGAGGAGTTGTAAACAGTCCTAGTAATCAAATGTTAAGTACATGTACAGTGCCTACGAATGCTCAAATTGGCATTACAGGTATGAGAGTTGTTTATTTGGACTCATTTGGTGTGGTTAGCTCGTCTACGCTAAGTCCATGTGGACCTTATATGAATGGTGAAACTGAAGATTATTTAGTGGATATTTCTTTAGCCCCTTGTAAAACTCCACCAAATGCAGGAACTGCTATTGTTGATGACCCAATTACTTGTCCAGGTTATTCTGTTTTTTTAACAGATACAACACATGATTTGATCTTTACGGGATTAACTTTTAATTGGCAAGTTTCTACTGATGGGTTTAATTACAATGACATCCCAGGAGCTATTTTTGATACATTGACCTATGTCGTAAACTCAAATACTTGGTTCAGATTTAGAACAACTTGTAATAGCACTTCTGATGGATATTCCAATGTAACTACAGTTACAATGAGTCCACCATTTGCATGTTATGGAAATAGTCAAGCAATTGGAGGTATTTTAGATTCTAGCGATATTGGAGCTTTCATGATAAAAGATTATTCAACCAATAATAATATTTATGCATTTGTTACCGGTGGTCCCCATTTAAATAATCCTTTGTCAGTTAGAAAAAGAAGTGATTATACAAGTTTTAGTGCTATGGAGTTATATACAGACAGTACTTATAAAATGGCTGTTTATCATATCATGAAAAGTTTAAATCATTCAGATGCGAAAGTTACTATTTTCATAGATTACAATAATAATAAATTATACGACATTCCTGCAGAAAGAGTATTTTCTGGTATAGCAGATGTAAATAATTTTTATTTAATTTCTCAAATTAAAACGGCAGTCAATCCTGCAATTAATGTAGGAACTGGTTTAAGAGTAATTTTAAATAATAATCTAAACAACAATGCAGCATCCGATAATGGTATTGGAACGTATACATCTGGTGAAACAGAAGATTATTTAGTTAAATTTAAATTGAAACCTTTAAATCCAAGCGGTGTAGACAACTTTAATTTTATTCAAGAAATAGGTGTTTTTCCAAACCCTGCTACAAACAAAGTATTTGTAGGTTTTAAAACAATTGAAAATACGGATACTAAAATTTCAATTCTGTCTTTAACAGGAGCCACTTTATTAGAAAAACAATATAATAATATTAATGGAAATTTTGTAACCGAAATTGATCTAAGTAATTTTGCTAAAGGAACCTATTTCATTCAAATAAATGCTGAAAAAGGTAAATATGTTAGAAAATTAATTATTGAATAACTAATTGATTACATGCTGAAAATATCAAAAGAGTGGAGTTATTCCACTCTTTTTTATTAAACACAAATGAGTATAAAATATTTTATTATCAAAACGAGAAAGTATCTTTACCAAGTTTTACAAAATGGATAAGAAAATTTTAATAAGAGCATATAGAACAATGATGACAGCTAAAGCGATGGCTGACATTTATGAAGAAAACAGACCTATTTGCAAATATGTACACAGTACTTCAAAAGGGCATGAAGCAATTCAGTTAGCACTTGGGTTTCAACTAAAGCCATGCGATTGGGTTAGCCCTTACTATCGGGATGAAAGTTTAATGCTGGGCATGGGTTGGAGACCATATGAAATGATGTTGCAACTTTTAGCCAAAGCAGATGACCCATTTACTGGAGGGAGAGAATATTATAATCATCCCAATAGTAGAAGAGAAAACTATCCAAAAATTATTCATCAAAGTAGTGCAACGGGTATGCAAGCAATACCTACAACAGGCATTGCACAAGGAATACAGTATCTTGAAAAGATGTCAGATGCCAGATATCAGGTTTCAGAAAATACAGAAAACGAAAAATCTCTCCAATCTCCAATCTCCAATCCCCAATCTCCAGTAGTTGTTTGCTGTTTTGGAGATGGGTCTATTACAGAAGGAGAAGTAAGCGAAGCTTTTAGTTTTGCTGCTTTAAAGCAATTACCTATTATTTATTTAGTAGAAGACAATGATTGGGGCATTAGTGTTAGCAGCGATGAAGCACGTACAAATAATGCTTATGAATATACAGCTGGATTTAAAGGAATTGAGCGCATTCAAGTGGATGGTTCAGATTTTGAAAAAAGCTATGCTTGTATTGAAAATGCTATTCATTATGTTAGAGAAAATAGAAAACCCATTTTAATTCATGCAAAAGTACCTTTATTAGGGCATCATACAAGTGGAGTGCGCAAAGAGTGGTATAGAAACGAAGAGGACTTGGCGAAACACGAAAAAGACAATCCAATTACAAAACTTTATCAAGTATTAATAAAAAAAGGCATTTCTGTAGAAGAGTTAAATACGATTGAAGCAGAAGAAAAAACATTTATTGAACGTGAATTTCAAGAAGCAATAAATGCAGCTGAACCTGATCCATTAACCGTTTCGGATTATATTTTTGTAGAAACACCAATTAAAGAAGAGCAAGGTGTTCGTTCTCCTGCAGGTGGAGAAAAAGTGATGATGGTAGACGCAGCTTTACATGCTGTTGAAGAATTGATGAGAGAATATCCTGAATGTTTATTTTATGGTCAAGATGTAGGTAAAAGATTAGGAGGTGTATTTAGAGAAGCTGCTACATTAGCTGATAAATTTGGAGATGACAGAGTATTTAATACGGCTATACAAGAGGCTTACATTATTGGTAGTACCATTGGATTAAGTGCAGTAGGATTAAAGCCATTTGTAGAGGTTCAATTTGCAGATTATATATATCCCGGAATCAATCAATTAGTGACGGAGATTTCAAAATCGTGTTATTTAAGTTGTGGTAAATTTCCAGTGAGTATGGTCCTTCGTGTGCCAATTGGTGCTTATGGTGGTGGAGGCCCTTATCACAGTGGCAGTGTAGAAAGTATTTTAGCAAATATTAAAGGGATTAAAGTTTGTTATCCGAGCAATGCAGCTGATTTAAAAGGATTATTAAAAGCGGCTTATCATGACCCTAATCCTGTGGTAATGCTTGAACACAAAGGCTTATATTGGAGTAAAGTGCCCGGTACCGAGGATGCCAGATCAATTGAACCTGACAAAGATTATATTTTACCATTAGGGAAAGGATTGAGTGTTTTGCAAGCAAGTGAAGAGAATATTGAAAATGGCGAAAGTTTATGCATAATAACTTATGGAATGGGCGTTCATTGGGCAAAAAATGCAGCACAACAATTTCCTGGAAATGTTGAAGTAATTGATATCAGAACTATATTTCCGTTAGATGAAGCATTGATTTTTGCTACCGTAAAACGGCATGGAAAATGCATTGTATTGACGGAAGAACAACTACGAAATTCATTTGCCGAAGCAGTCGCTTGTAGAATACAACAAGACTGTTTTTATCATTTGGATGCGCCGGTAAAAACCATAGGAGCATTAAATTTGCCTGCTGTACCAATGAATGTGGTACTTGAGCAAGCAATGTTGCCCAATGCGGATAAAGTTGCAAAAGCAATTGGTGAATTACTAGCTTATTAAAATTTTTATTTTTCATATATTCTATAAAATGTATTGATAGAAGAATTGATGGTTTTTCTGATCTGTTGAAATGATTAGTAATAACTTTATGGCATGAAACCACTCTTTCATTTTTCATCCATAATTTTAATAACTTTATTATTTGCAAATTGCTCAAACGCTCAAGAAAAGAAAATGGAAAATAAATATTATTCAAAAACAGATACCTCAAAACTGGCTATTTCTAACGAAGAATGGAAAAAATCCTTAGATGCTGAAACCTATAATATTGCTCGTGAAAAAGGAACAGAATATGCTTTTTCAGGAAAGTTTTGGAATCATCAAGAAGAAGGTTTGTATCGCTGTAAAGCTTGTGGCAATTCACTTTTTCGTTCAAATGGAAAATTTGAAAGCAGCTGTGGCTGGCCAAGTTTTTTTGAACCCGTTACCCCAACAAGTGTAAAGTACGCCAATGATAACGCGCATGGAATGCAACGTGTAGAAGTCATGTGTGGTAGATGCGATGCGCACTTAGGACATATATTTGATGATGGCCCTGTTCCTACATACAAGCGTTATTGCATCAACTCTGTAATTTTAGATTTCGAAAAAAAGTAATCATTTAGTTAGTAAAAGTATTTAGTCGAACTAAAGCTAAGCTTCTAAACTCACTCAACTTCTAAACTAAAAATAAAATGAAACAACATATTTTAATTATAGCAGCCCTTTTATTTTCACTTTCAAGTTGTGGAAATAGTGAAGCTACTTTACAAAACGAAACTGTTTTCAAAAAAATGGAAACAACGAATAATTCAACGAATAAAATGATAGATACATTAACGATTGGTGGAGGGTGTTTTTGGTGTGTAGAAGCCCAATTGCAACAATTAAATGGCGTATTAACCGTCACATCAGGATATGCAGGTGGCAATAGCAAAAATCCAACTTATAAAGAAGTTTGTACGGGATTGACAGGTCATGCCGAAGTTATTCAAGTAACTTTTGACAACTCAATAATATCCTTAGATGAAATGTTGTCCGCATTTTGGCAGGCACATGACCCTACTCAATTAAACAGACAAGGAAATGATGTAGGTACACAATATCGTTCAGTTATTTTTTATAGAAACGATGAACAAAAAAAAATTGCGGAAGATAATAAGAAAAAATTAAATGATGAAAAAGTTTATGACAAACCTGTCGTTACAGAAATTTCGCCATTAACTACATTTTATTCAGGCGAAGAATATCATCAAAATTATTATAATCAAAATGCTAGTCAAGGATATTGCCAATTCGTAATCGCTCCTAAATTAGATAAATTCAAAAAAGTATTTAAAGACAAATTGAAAAAATAAATTTGGTATTAAATAGTCGACCGTTTGCTACTATACTATCATCAATTTATTCCTACCTTCGCAACACTTCATGAATTTGCAATATCTGCAGGATTTATACGCTCAACATCCCTGTCTAAAAACTTTGACAGAGGAAATCGTATTGCCTCAACCCAAAATAATTTCGCTTAAAAATAGCTTAGCGTCTTCTTTTTCTTTTTTAGCGACCAGTGTTTTTAAACAACTCGACTTTAATCATGTTTTCATTTTAGATGATAAAGAAAGTGCTGCTTATTTTCATAACGATTTTGAAACGATTAGTCATGCATTGGATGTTTGTTTGTTTCCTGATTCCTATAAAAAATCAGGAACGGTGGGCGAACTCAATAGCAGCCATGTGATGCTACGAGCAGAAACATTGATGAAATTTAATGTGGACCATCCTAAACGCAAAGTGCTCATCACGTATCCCGAAGCGTTGGTAGAGAAAGTAATTAATTCAACCACATTTTCTAAAAACACAATTTATATCAAACAAAGCCAAAAATTAGATACTGATTTCTTGTTTGAGTTTTTGGTTGATATGGGATTTAGCAAAGTA
>CANHNT010000090.1 GCA_947461985.1 Bacteroidota bacterium
AAAATTGGTTGAGGATTATTTAGATTTAGAAAAAATTAGATTTGAAGAAAGACTCCATTTTAGCAAACAAATTGAGGAAAATACCCTGCATGTTAAAGTACCAACTATGATGTTGCAAACTTTGGTTGAGAACGCCATAAAACACGGCATTTCAATGTTAGCTGAAGGGGGTGAAATTATTATTGAATCATTTGTAGAAAAAGAAAATGTAATTATACAAATTAAAAATACAGGCAATTTAAAAACTATAAAAACGAAAGATAATAGTTTAGGGTTTGGTTTACATGCTAGCCGACAAAGACTGCATTATTTATATAATAATAAAGCGGAACTTAGCATTTGTGAAAAAAACAATTGGGTGATACTAACAATAAAAATTCCTCATTAAATTAATTATTTATGATCAAAACAATCATTGTAGATGACGAAAGATTGGCTCGAAATGAGTTGAAAAAAATCTTAAAAGACTTTCCAGAAATTGATGTTATTGAAGAAGCTATTAACGTAGCCGATGCTAAAGAAAAAATAGAAGCATTACAACCTCAACTTGTTTTTTTAGACATACAAATGCCAGGTGATAAAACGGGTTTTGATTTGTTGAATGAACTTGAATATTTGCCTAAAGTTGTTTTTACAACTGCTTATAACGAATTTGCTATTAAGGCATTTGATTTTAATGCGTTAGATTATTTATTAAAACCTATTGATGCAAGGCGTTTAGCTGAAGCTATTCAAAAAGTAAAAAAGGGGATTGAACAAGATCATCAAATTCAAAAAAATGTGTTGGGAAAAGATGATCAAGTATTTGTAAAAGATGGTGAGCGTTGCTGGTTTGTAAAATTAAACGAAGTTCGTTTGTTTGAAAGTGTAGGCAATTATGCAAAAGTTTTTTTTGGGACCAATAAACCCTTGATATTAAAATCGCTTAACTCATTGGAAGAGCGCTTAGATGAAAAAGTATTTTTTAGAGCCAATCGAAAACATATCATTAATCTACAAAAAATTGCTAAAATTGATAGCCTTTTTAATGGTGGATTAAAAGTAACATTGGATGGTGGAGAAGAAATTGAAATTTCTCGTCGTCAGGCTGTAAAATTTAGAGATACAATGAGCTTGTAATTTTTTTTATTTAGTATAAGATTTGTTCAATTTATTGTAAGTAACAGCATTGTCTTTATTAAAGAAACTCCAGCTAATTTGGCATTCCTGCATGATTCGCTAGTAAAAGTAGTTGAATACCTTTTATTAATAAAAAGAGTTGTCAAGTAGAACTTTACTTATAATTTCTAGATTTAGGTAACAAATCAAGACATATTTTCATTAATAAAATTTTATACAAATAAAAAAAATAATAATAATTGTACATTCGTATTCTTAAAATTAAATGAATGAAATATTTATCGTTAGATTCCAAAATATTTACCCAAAATAGAGCCCGTTTCATTAAAAAAATGAAACCAAATTCAATTGCTATTTTTCCTGCAAATCCTATTTTGCCAGAAAATAGCGATGCGCAATATCATCTTAAACAAAATTCAGATATTATTTGGTTGAGTGGAATTGTGCAAGAAAAAACAATGGTTGTTTTATATCCAGATAATTTTGACAAAATATATAAAGAGGTTTTAGTTATCCTTCGTCCAAATGAAACTTTGGTAAAATGGGAAGGGCATAAATTAAGCAAGGAACAAGCAACCCAAATTTCAGGCATAAAAACGGTTATTTATTTAGATCAATTGGATGCGTTGTTACACAGTTGGATTCATCATGCTGAAACGATTTACTTAGATAGCAATGAGAATGATAGAACCGATTTAAGTTTGCCTAGAATGGATTTGTTATATGTAAAAGAGATCATGAATAATTACCCTTTACATAAATACGACCGAGCCGCTTTACTTATGAAAGAACTTCGGGCTATAAAAACAAAAGAAGAAATTGTGGTGATGCAAGAAGCTGTGAATATTACATTAAAAGCATTTTTGAGAGTTTGTAAATTCATGAAACCAGGTGTTTATGAACATGAAATTGAAGCAGAAGTTACACACGAGTTTTTGCGTAATCGTGCCACTCGTCATGCCTATGGGTGCATTATTGCCAGTGGTGACAATGCTCGTATTTTGCATTATGTAGACAACAACCAAGCTTGTAAAAATGGGGAATTAATTTTAATGGATTTTGGTGCTGAATATGGCAACTATTGTGCTGATATGACGAGAACGATTCCTGTAAATGGCAAGTTTACTAAACGTCAAAAAGAAATTTATGATGCTTGTTTAAATGTACATAATTATGCAAAAAAATTATTAAAACCTGGCACAACTTGGTTAGAAATAACGGCAAAAGCAGAAGATGAAATGAACAAACAATTACTGGCTATTGGTTTATTAACTAAAGAAGAAATTAAAAATCAAAACCCAGCCAATAAAGCTTGTCGTAAATATTTTTATCATGGTTTAGGGCATCATTTAGGAATAGATGTGCACGACATTGGCACAAGAAACACTCCTATAAAAGAAGGCATGGTTTTTACCATAGAACCAGGTATTTATGTTGAGCAGGAAAATATTGGAATTCGAATTGAAAACAATTTATGGGTAACTAAAACTGGTTGTGTAGATTTATTTAAGAACTTTCCTATCACAACAGATGAGATAGAAAAAGCAATGAAAAAATAAATTTTAGACAATAAAAAAAATACATTTTAAAAGAGCAAATGAGGTTATTCTTGTTTGCTCTTTTTTATTACAAAAATAAAAAAACCGACTCTTGAGAATCGGTTTTTAACTATTTTTAGGCAACTTTACGTTTTCTTTTTTCAGCATTAGCGGTAGCAGCATCTCTTACCCAAGCTCCATTTTCATAGGCTTTTACACGAGCACGAAGACGTTGTTTATTGCATGGTCCATTGCCTTTTACTACATTCCAAAACTCATCCCATGGAATGGTTCCAAAATCATAATGCCCACGTTCTTCATTCCATTTTAAATCGGGGTCAGGAAGGGTAACTCCTAAAATTCTTGCTTGGTCAACAGTTGCATCCACAAATCGTTGGCGCAACTCATCATTTGATTGGCGTTTAATTTTCCAAAGCATGCTTTTTTCAGAATTCGTACTTTCAGAATCAGATGGGCCAAACATCATAATAGAAGGCCACCACCAACGATCTACCGCATCTTGTAGCATCGCTTTTTGTTCTTCAGTGCCTTTGCTTAATGCCAATAATGATTCATATCCTTGACGTTGATGAAAACTTTCTTCCTTGCATATTTTTACCATTGCTCGAGCATAAGGGCCATAAGAAGTTCTGCAAAGCATTACTTGATTCATGATAGCAGCTCCATCGACCAACCAACCCACTGCGCCAATATCAGCCCAAGTGAGTGTTGGATAATTAAAAATACTGGAATATTTCGCTTTGCCAGAGTTTAATTGTTCGTTTAGTTCCGCTCTTGTAATACCTAATGTTTCGGCTGCAGAATAAAGATATAAGCCATGACCAGCTTCATCTTGAACTTTCGCTAATAAAATTAATTTACGACGTAAATTAGGAGCACGAGTAATCCAGTTTCCTTCAGGTAACATGCCTACAATTTCACTGTGTGCGTGTTGCGATATTTGTCGAATGAGCGTTTTTCGATACTCTTCAGGCATCCAATCACGCGCTTCAATTTTTGTTTCGGCATCTACTCGTTGCTGAAAATTCTGTTCTAACTGTTCTTGCGTCATAAAAAATGATTTTTATTGTACAAATGTAATAAATGTTTTTTCTGTTTATTGATATTAGGTATCTATTTTAGTTATGTAAGATAATTACAAAACATTTTTCTTACCAATTGACCAACTATTTTAAAATCTGTCTTTCCTTTAAAATATCTTTTAAAATTTCAATGCGTTTTTCTCTTGAAGCAAGTGAATCTGTTGCTGTTTCATAATTCATCGCAAAAAAGTAAGGTCGGCTATTGGTTTCTTCTTTTTTGGTTACCACGCCTTTTAAAGTTTCTTTACGTTCTATAAATCCTATCAACCAAACTAAAGATTGATTACCATTCATTTTCGTTCCTGTTTTAAAATAAAGTTTATAATCTGTAGTTTCTTCTTGTAAAAGCATGTTACGCACAATTCGTTGGCTTCGTTGTGACATAGGTAGTTTGTCGAAATACAATTTTTTCATAAAGCCAACTTGCTCATCAGGAGTAATTAACAAGGTATCATTTACCCAACAATTTTCAACATCTTGTCCTATTCGTTTATTGCCATAACGAATGGTGTCGAGCCATTTTTGTATTTCAACTGTGCCAATTTTTTTTGCTAATTCTTTAAAATAGGGTTCACTGCTCACTGTTAGTGCTTCACGCATGTTCATGTCTTTATCCCAAGCTGGATTTCCTGTTGGTATTTTATTCCAAGGAATCATCAAGTTTTCGTCTAAAGCAACGTTAGATTCTAAAGCGACTAAGGATAGAAATACTTTAAATGTAGAAGCTGGAGACATTCTTCTACTGCATCGATTTAAATTATAAATAAAAGCTTGATCATGCGTGTTGTCGATCATTTCAAAACAAGCCGAATCAATTCCATGTTTTTTATAAATATCACCCCATTGGTTTTGGGTTAAAATGTTATCTCTGCTGCAAGAAGAGAATAAAAGAATTGCGATTATAAATAAAAAGAAATTGTTTTTCATGGTGCAAAAATAATGGTTAATGTTTAATGATGAATGTTTAATGTTTAATAGTGAATAGAAAAGCTCCATGCAAGTTAAATTGCCCAAAGTGCAGCCCGACTATATTTTTAGCATTTAAACAATTTTATAATTTTTGTAATTTAAATCTATGCCAAACCATTTTAGCAAAAAAGCTTTAAAGTAATCTTTAATTTTTCGTTTGTTAAATGAAATATCATGTTCAAATTTCCATGATTTTTGCTCAATTCGTGGATGCATAATTAATGGATGGGTTCCCTTAAACGTTGCCAACTCCGAAATGTGGCTTTCATAATCGAATTCATCCGTTTTTACTACATTTTGTTCAACCCACTCATCATCATGCCACAATTTTTGAAACGTTTGTTGCTTTTCTTGCATTGCTTTAGGCTCTTTTACCCAGCCATAATGATACACATAAGCATCAATTAATTTTACATTTAGTTTTTCATTCGTGTTTTTTCTGAAACCTTGTGCATCTCGGTAAGAGTATATTTTTTTATTGTTTTTAATGATTCTTATTTCATGTTTGTAAAAATTGGAAGAAACAACTACATAATCATACGAACCATAAAAATGTTGGTACTTAAACAACAAGCCATCTACCTTGCTATCCTCTTTATATTTCAACATATTTTCTTTGATGGCAGCATGATATTTTTCGTGAATAACTTCATCGCCTTGAATGTAAAATGCCCAATCAGCATCTGTTGCAATGGCTTGAAAGGCTTTGTCGGTTTCAAGTGCTAAAACCTGGCCACCTGCTCGCTTTGTTTCGTCCCAAGTGGTTTCTATAATTTTTATTTTATCAGGAGCAATGCTTTGTATAAGAGCCAACGTATCGTCATCCGACTTGCCAACAGCTACCACAAATTGGTCACACAAAGGTAAAATAGATTGTATGGCCTCCACAATAGGGTAATCGTATTTGATAGCATTTTTAATGAATGTGAAACCAGTAACTTTCATGTTGCGAAATTAGTTTTTAGTGTTTAATTTTTAATGATTAGTTGAAAAAGATTCTAAAATGAATGTAAATTTTTGAAATATTATTTTATGATTAGATGATCGCTCATTAAATCATTGGCACATCAACACAATAAATTTATCTTTGCTTCAAATAAATATTTTCATGGAAGAAAAAAGAACAGAAATTGCATCATTAGGAGAATTTGGTTTGATAGAACATTTAACGCGTGATAATGAAACCAAAAATGCCAGTACGTTATTAAGCATTGGTGATGATGCTGCT
Source organism: Bacteroidota bacterium (assembly GCA_947461985.1). Classification (GTDB taxonomy): domain Bacteria; phylum Bacteroidota; class Bacteroidia; order Chitinophagales; family Chitinophagaceae; genus OLB11. The sequence goes on from CANHNT010000090.1 coordinate 5,958, forward strand.
GTGATTGATACATTCGGTAAACAAATGGTCATTAGTACCGATATGTTAGTAGAAGGAGTTCATTTTGATTTGATGTATATGCCGTTGAAACATTTAGGCTATAAGGCAGTAATCGTCAATCTTTCCGATATTTATGCAATGAATGCGGAGCCAACTCAAATTACTTTAAGCATTGCTATTTCCAATCGATTTAGTGTGGAAGCCTTGGATGAATTTTATGAAGGTGTAAACTTAGCTTGTGAGCGCTATGGAGTAGATTTAATTGGTGGCGATACAACCTCTTCACAAAAAGGATTGGTAATCAGCATTACAGCTATTGGCGAAGTCGAAGAAAATAAATTTGTGACTAGAAGTGGAGCAAAAGAGGGCGATTTAATATGTGTAACAGGCGATTTGGGAGCTTCCTACATGGGGTTGCTTTTATTGGAACGAGAAAAGAAAATTTATTTAGAAAACCCGGGCGTTCAACCCGATTTGGAAAACCAAAAATATGTTTTGGAACGTTTTATGAAGCCTGAAGCAGGTAAAAAAATGGTTCATTGGATGAAAGAAAATAACTTAATGCCTACTGCCATGATTGATATCAGCGATGGTTTAAGTTCTGAAATTTTACATATTTGCAAACAAAGCGAATTGGGTTGCATTATTTATGAAGATAAATTGCCTATTCATGAAGAAACCAAGCTGAACGCACAAAAATTTGGCATTGCCTCCACAACAGCAGCTTTGAATGGTGGAGAAGATTATGAATTGCTCTTTACGATTTCGCCTACTGAGTTTGAAAAGGTGAAAGATTGTGAATTATTGAATATCATTGGGCACATGACAGATAGCAGCGAAGGGCGCAAGTTTTTAACCAATAGCAATGTAAAAATTGATATTTCTGCACAAGGTTGGAAGCATATTTAAACCACAAAAAAATTATTATTAACATTTAATTTCATTAATGAACATTTTTAAGTAAGTTTGTTATTCATTCTTGTAACTATGAGAAGATTTAAGATTATTGTAAGTACATCTATATTGTTTTTTACAATGGCATTTGCTGTTGTTTTTAATGCTTGTACAAAAGATTCATGTGCTGATTTAATTTGCAAAAACAATGGTGTTTGCAGAGATGGTCGATGTAAATGCGGATTAGGCTATGAAGGCGTAAATTGCGAGTATAAAATGTATGAAAAATTTGTAGGCACTTGGGATGGGTCGTACCGTTGTAATGGACTTGCGCCAGATTTTATTACGAATATCATTGCCCCTGGCGAAAAGCCCAATGCCATAGTAATTTATGATATTTTTAATCAAGGAACGGCTATTAACGCAACCGTAGATTTAGAAAAAATATTGATAGAAACACAAGTTGTAGGAGATAATACGTTTTCAGGAAATGGTCGAATTGAAGGGAAATACATTACTGTTTTTATTGAACAAAAAAATGTAATCACAGGGCAAGTAAACTCATGTGTTTACAATGCTACAAAATTTACTCAACCTTAAACGTTTATTCATGAAAAAAATAATTTTTCTTACTATATTTTCTGTTATTGCAGTATTTGGATTATCGCTTTACATGAGTTCATGCAGCCAAGATGTTTGCAAAACACGAAATGTAATTTGTAATAATGGGGGCACTTGTAAAGATGGAGATTGCGTATGTGCTTC
>CANHNT010000091.1 GCA_947461985.1 Bacteroidota bacterium
AATTTGGAGATTGATGAGGTTTCTGAAAATATTACGATTAAGCCATTAGATAGAATTTATGTAAGGAGAAAAGTAGATTTTTTGCCTCAAGATAAAATAAGAATTGTAGGAGAAGTTTCTTATCCTGGTGAATATGTATTAATTAATAAAAACGAAAAAATTTCTTCTATTATAAAACGTTCTGGTGGTTTACTTCCAACAGCATATGCTGAAGGTTCAAAATTAATACGTAGAGGTGTGGGCCCAATTGTTATTGACTTGCCAAATGCATTGTCAAAAAATAGCTTAAAAGCCGATTTAGCGTTAAGGGATAGCGATGTGATTATTGTACCTTCAGTGAATGATATTGTTACGGTAAAAGGAGAGGTTCAGTCAACAGTAAACATTAAATTTGATAAAGATTTTCAAGATGTAAATTATTATATTGGCAATGCTGGTGGATTTGGAGAAAGACCTTGGAAAAGTAGAATTAATATAAAATACCAAAATGGAAGAATAAAAAAAACAACTAATTTTTTATTTATTCATAAATATCCAAAAGTAAAAGAAGGGTGTATTGTAATTGTTCCAAGAAAACCTGAAAGAGAGAATAAAACAAAATTCAGCGAAGTTTTTGCTAGTACATTGTCTGCATTAACTGGGATAGCAACATTAATTTTATTGGGAAAATCATTAGGTATACAATAATTAATATTTAAACATTTTGACAACATTAGAAATATTAAAAGAAGTAAAAAATAAATTAAAATCAAACTTGATTTTAATACTTATTATGAGTGCAATAATTGCATCTGGTTTTGCATTATTTACTAGCCTTAGTAAAGAAAAGTATGAAGCCTATTCTAAAATTTTTCCATTATCCATCAATAAATCGGGTGGAGGAAGCCCTATTGATGCCATAAAATCTCAATTCGGAATTTCAGATAAAACGGATTATGATAAAATTTATAATATTACTGAATTGGTAAAAAGTAAAAGGGTTTCACACAAAGTAGTGAAGGCTAAAATAAATAACAAAAAATATAAAACATTAGGCGACTGGATCATTGATGATTACAATACACATCAACCATTTTATACTAAAAAAATAAAAATTAAGTCAAGCGATACCAATAGTTTAGTTTATTCTGCTGCAGGATTGTTATTAGCAAATGTTGAAGTAAAGTCAGACAAAACCGATTTCACTACCATTATTTCTAAAGCCTATAATGCCAGTTTAGCGAAAGAAATAAATGAAAATATTTTAGCTGAACTTTCTAGTCTGTATATATCCATGACAACTGAAAAACCTAGAAATGATTTAGGTAAAATTGCAATATTAAGAGACTCATTAAAAGATGAGTTGTATGCAGTTGAGAGAGCAATAGCAGGCTTTCAGGATGCAAATCAATTGTCTGTAAAATATTCTAATAGTATTCCACAGGCAAAATTGATAAGAACAAGAGAAGAACTCGAAAAATTATATGAAACGACTGCTTCTGCTTTTCAAAATGCTAGATTTAAATTGTTGTCCGAAAGTCCGATATTCCAAGTGTTAGATCAAGCCGGTCCGCCATACAATTCTACTCGACCCTCTGCAAAAAATGCCGCCATTGTTGCATTTTTATTGGCTTTTGTTTTTCTTTCTTTTTTTGTGTGTAGAAAAATATTTTGGAACCTTATTCTCGATGAGCTTTCAAAAGCTTAGCTGCTTCGAATCCATTTGATAACTTCTTTCCATGATGGTTTTTTGCCGTACATCAAAATTCCTGTTCTGTATATTTTAGCACTTATCCAAGTCATTAATATAAATCCTCCAATCAATAATAACATGGAGGTAATTATTTGCCAAGTGGGAACTCCATAAGGAATTCTACCTAACATTACAATTGGAGAAGTTAGTGGAAATAAACTACCAAAAATAGCTAAGGGACTATTGGGGTCTTTTATGGTAGCCTGTAAAATGATAATTCCAAATATGATGGGCATAGATACTGGCAATGTTAATTGTTGAGCCTCTTGTGGATCTTCATTTACTAAACTGCCCACTGCTGCAAACATGGCAGCATAAATAAAATAGCCTCCTAAAAAGTAAAACAAAAAGGCGCCAATAATTAATCCCCAATTTTGATGCAATATTGTTTGAATTATTGGTGCAAATTCTCCATTTACTTGTTGCAATGCTTGTTCTTGCATTTCAGGATTTTGTATTATGGGCGAATGCATTGCTTCTCTTATTTCGGGAGAAACGATTTGAGAAATTAAAAACATGAACCCCATTAACGACAACCAAATGATAAATTGGGTTAAACCCACTAGCCCAATTCCAAAAATTTTTCCCATCATTAATTGAAACGGTTTCACGCTGCTAATAATTACCTCTGCTATGCGATTTGTTTTTTCTTCCATTACGCCTCTCATCACGCCTGCTCCGTAAATAAAAATAATGATGTACATTAAAAATCCCATGCCATAACCCATTGCCATCGCAATTTCTGAACTTGTTTCTTTGTTGTTTTCTAAATCATAACTTTTTATAGCAATTTCGCTTTTATTAATACTGTCAATTTGAATTTTATTAATACCTGCATCTTGCATTTGCTTGATTTGATAAATATTGTCTAATTCCCTACTAATAAAACTCTTGGCAGACAAGCTAACACCTCCTTCTTTATATATAATTACGCTATCAGGTTGATTGTTTTTAAAAGGGAAAATGTGCACTAAAATATCTGCGTCTTTCCTTTTTAAAAAATCTTTTTTAGATTCTTTGACATTGGGCAGTATATAAATCGTTTTGTATGATTCATCCGTTGTATCTAATTTATTAATAAAAAAACCAGATTCATCTTGAATAACAATTAGTTGTTTTTGTTCACTTTTTGCAGCTAAGTAGGTTACTAAGGCAATTAAACATGCCACCAAAACGGGAAGTAAAATAGTTGTGATTAAAAATGATTTTTTCTTTACCCGAGTCCAATATTCTCGTTTTATAATTAGCCAAGTTTTATTCATGAGATTTCATTTTAATTGTTCGTAAATTGTCGAGCAGCAGAGCCTTCTACTTGATTAATAAATATTTCATTTAATGAAGGAAGCACTTCTTGAAAACTAATAATTTTAATTTGTTGATGGATACAATAATTTAAAACTGCATTTGCGTCTTGATGATTATTGAAATGTAAAATATATTCATTTCCTTTTTTTGAAATAATATGATTATCAAAACCCTTCAATTCATCATTTATTTCTAATTTGAAATGGTTCAATTTAAATTGCTCTTTTATTGATTTTACATCGCCTTGCAAAATACTTTTTCCTTTGTTTATTAAAACTATTTCTTCACAAATTTCTTCTACTTGCTCCATTCTATGCGTAGAAAAAATAATGGTGCTGCCATTTTTAGCCAATTCAAATAGTTCCTTTTTAATAATTTCACTATTCAAAGGATCTAAACCACTAAATGGCTCATCTAAAATTAACAGTTTAGGATCATGTACCACAGTTAGCACAAATTGTAGTTTTTGAGACATTCCTTTGCTTAAATCTTCCACTTTTTTATTCACCCAACTTTGCATATCGAGCCGATTGAACCAAAAATTTATTTTAGCTTGCGCTTCGCTTTTTGATAGCCCTTTTAATTGTGCCAAATACAATGCCTGCTCACCAATTTTCATTTTCTTGTAAAGCCCTCGTTCTTCAGGCATGTAGCCAATTTGCTCACTGTGTTTAGTTAACAGAAACGGTTCGTTATTGAAAATTATTTCGCCACGATCAGGCAATGTGATGCCTGTAACCATTCGCAATAAGCTCGATTTGCCAGCACCATTTGGGCCTAATAAACCAAATATGCAACCCTTTTTAACAGAAAAGCTAATATCGTCAACAGCTTTTTGCGTTGCATACGTTTTTACTAAATGATTTAGTTTTAACATGGTATTTATTTTTTCGTAAACAAATGTATCAATTATTCGATTCAGAACATTGGCTTTATTACAAAAGGTTAATTTCAATGATGGCTATATTGAAGGGAAAAAGTTAAACGACAAATCATGCATTCATCCATGAAAATAATTGTTTTACCTTATTGGTTTTAAAAAAGCAGATATTCTTCGCTAAAAAAATAACAATTCCCTCAAATTTAAGTTTTATCAAAATATTAGTATTTATATTTACTATTGAAAAATATGGTTAGAAACACAAATATTATATATCACTTTTTAGGAATTATTTTAGTCCTATTAATTCCATCTGTAATATTTCCCAATTTAATACATTCACAATCTATTCCAATTGCATTTATAATAAAAGATACAACATTGGTAGCTTTACTTATTTGTTTTTTTTATGCGCATTATCATTATATTATTCCTAAAATATACAACTCCAAAAAATATTTTTTACATGGGATAATCATAATTTTAATTTTTTCTTTTTTATGTTCTTTTGCTATTCCTTTTAAACATTTTTTGCCAGATCCTCACAGTCATTCAAAAATAGGCTTGACTAACTGGCAATATTTCTTAAAAGAATTAAGACAAAATTTTTTCTTTTTCATTGGTGTTTTATTTGCTTCATTAGCGTTGAAATTAAATCATCAATGGAAACAAATTGAACAAGAAAAGTTAAATGCAGAATTGTCTTATTTAAAAGCACAAATTAATCCTCATTTTTTATTTAATACACTCAATAGTATTTATTCTTTAGCCTTAGTAAAATCAGACTCTACACCAAAAGCAATTTTAGAATTATCTAGTTTAATGCGCTACGTAATAAGCGAATCAAAAGAGAAATTTGTACCGTTAGAAAAAGAAATTGACTACATCAAAAATTATATTGATTTACAAAGATTAAGATTAGACGATACCGTAAGCGTTTCATTTACTATAGAAGGAGATATTCATAATAAAGACATTTCGCCATTAATGCTCATTCCATTTATCGAAAATGCGTTTAAACATGGAGTGAACCCTGAAGAAAATTCCATCATTGATATTTTTTTAATTGTTCAAGGAAAAAATTTACTCTTAAAAGTGACCAATGCATTAGTTACAAGTATAACAGATATTCATACAAAAAGTGGATTCGGTATTGAAAACGCAAAAACTCAGTTATCTTTATTATATCCAAATAAACATTCACTTACTTTAGAAGAAGCAAATCATTGTTTTATTGTAACCCTTAAATTAAATATATCATGATAAAAGCAATCGCATTAGACGACGAACCGTTAGCACTTAAAATTATTGAAACATTTTGTGCGGATATAGATTTTATAGAACTTGAAAAAACATTTTCTAAACCAAATGAAGCGCTGAAATACATTAATAAGTTTCCTGTAGATTTAATTTTTTTAGATATTCAAATGCCTTCAATTAATGGCATTGACTTTTATAAAAACTTAGATAAAAATGTAATGGTTATTTTTACAACAGCATTTCCTGAGTATGCTGTAGCCGGATTTGAGTTAAATGCAGTTGATTATTTAATGAAACCTTTTTCGTTTGAACGCTTTATGCAAAGTGTCAATAAATCGAAAGAATATTTTAACTTTTTAAATAGTTCTTCTGCAGGTACTGCTCAAAATCATTTTTTTATTCGAGCTGATTATAAATTAATAAAAGTGATGTATGAAGATATTGTTTACATAGAAGGTTTAAATGATTATGTGAAAATATTTTTATTAAATCAAAAACCGATTATCGCTCGAATGACGATGAAAAATATGTTAGATAGATTGCCTCATGAAAGTTTCATTAGAGTGCATCGTTCATATATCGTTTCGAAAGATAAAGTGACAAGCCTTAAAAATAAAAATTTATTCATCAATTTTAATAATGAAATGGTTGAAATTTCAATTGGAAAAAGTTACGAAGATTGTATTGATACCATTTTAAAATAATATTTTTTATCTTTTTTAAAAACTGTTTTAATATTAAAACAGTTTTTTATTTTAGATTATAACCATATCAACAATTAATCATTTATTTTTGACGAAACAATGTCATTTAGCAACAATAATTTTTTAAGTACTCCTATTGAATACCTAAAAGGAGTTGGGCCTCAACGAGGTGAATTATTGCGTAAAGAATTGTCATTGAATACCTACGCTGATATTCTCACGTTTTATCCTAATCGATATATGGATAGAACGCAATTTGCCAAAATAAGTGACCTACAAAATGAAGGTGATTATGTGCAAATAAAAGGCAAAATTACCTATAGCGAAATCATAGGAGAAGGAAGAGGCAGGCGTTTAGTTTCTACGTTTAAAGATGACACTGGCGTGCTTGAATTGGTGTGGTTTCAAGGTATAAATTGGATTGAAAAAATAGTTGCCAATGGTGGTCATTTTGTCGTTTTTGGAAAGCTGTCTCGGTTCAATCATTTTTGGAATATCATGCATCCCGAAATGGAAAAAATGGAAGGCGAAACAACCGAAACTTTTAACAGTTTTTATCCTGTTTATCCATCTACCGAAAAATTAAAAGCTCGAGGTATTACCGGCAAAATTATGGTTAAAATGGTACAGGCTTTGTTTATGCAAATACAGCCATTTCATATTATTGAAAATTTGCCTACCAATATTTTAGCAGAAGCTAATTTAATGCCTAAGTATCAAGCCGTTAGAAATATTCATTTTCCAACAAATAACAGCGATTTACAAAAGGCCACTTTCCGATTAAAATTTGAAGAATTATTTATTCATCAAATAGGAATTTGTAAATTGAAATTAAATTTGAGTCTTATTCCAGGGTTTCTTTTTTTCAAAGTGGGAGATTACTTTAACGAATTTTATAAACATCATTTACCTTTTGAATTAACCGATGATCAAAAAAAAGTACTTAGAGAAATTAGGTTAGATACGCAAACGGGCAATCAAATGAATCGTCTTTTGCAAGGCGATGTAGGAAGCGGAAAAACGATAGTGGCTGTGTTGTGTATGTTGCTTGCATTGGATAATGGTTTTCAAGCATGCTTAATGGCTCCAACAGAAATTTTAGCACAACAACATTATGCAGGCATCAGTGAATTGTTGGCTCCTCTTGGTATTCAAGTAGGATATCTTTCTGGCAAAGTAAAAATTAAAGACAGAAGAAATGCATTAAAAGGACTTGCCAATGGAGAAATTCAAATTGTGATTGGCACCCATGCATTATTAGAAGATCCTGTCGTTTTTTTTAATATTGGTTTAGTGATCATCGATGAACAACATCGTTTTGGAGTGGCTCAACGCGCAAAAATGTGGAAGAAAAATAGTAAACCACCCCATATTTTAGTCATGACGGCTACGCCCATTCCAAGAACTTTGGCCATGACAAGTTACGGAGATTTAGACGTTTCTGTGATCGAACATTTGCCTCCTGGCCGAAAACCAATTTCTACCATTCATCGAACTGAATTATATCGGGTTAAAGTTATGGACTTCATTCGAAGTGAAATTGATAAAGGCAGGCAAGCTTATATCGTTTATCCTCTTATTGAAGAAAGTGAAAAATTAGATTATGAAAATTTAGAAGCGGGTTATGAACAAGTAAAACAATTTTTCCCTACACATAAATACAATATTGCGAAAGTGCATGGTAAGCAAGATGCTACAACGCGTGAAAGCAAT
>CANHNT010000092.1 GCA_947461985.1 Bacteroidota bacterium
AATGAATATTTACGACTACTCACAACAGATACAATTGAATCAATTGTATTATATTTATAAATAATTATTTCTGGTTCTAAAGAACTTAAATTATCACTTTTAATTTCTTTTATCAATTTGTCTTTTTCGTTATAAAAATATTCTCTTTTGGAATTTAATTCTCCTTTATAATATTCATTTTTGAAAATAGGATGTCCAAGTTGATTATAAAATATTGTGTCTTCATTTTCTAATCTAAATTTTTGACCATTAATATTGTAAAGTGTATCTGTTTTTTTTAGAGCTATAAAAAATAGTATCATTATCTATATCAATACGTGTAATTTTATTATAAACATCATCATATAAATACTGATATTTTGAGTATACTTTTGATTTTATATTATTTTTATATCGACAAGTTTCTTCTAAAATAGTTCTATTTAAAGAATCATATTTATTTATAGTGATTCTATTTTTTTTTAAGAAATCATTATAATGAGAAATCATAACTATTGAATCTCTTATTTTAGTTACAGCAAATCTTTCACCATATTCACATTCTTCAATTAAATTATTTCGTTCATCAAAGATTAAATATTTATTCAAATACTTTTTTTTCTTATATGGCTTTGTAGACGAATCTGTTTTGTAAAAAAATTCTGTTATATATTCTTCATGTTTTATTTTCTTTTTTTGTGCAAATGTTTTTGCAGAAAAAGTTAAAATAATAAAGATAAAAAGGAAATTGTATTTTATTAATATCATTAGAAAAGTTCATTTAATTTTAATCATTACATTTCTTCATTTTCTTTTTAGGATGTTGTCTAGTATCAAAAAATGTAAGTATTTCAATTTGATTATTTCTAATTTGATAAATCATCAAATTATGCTTTGTAATTAAGGCTTCGAAAACATTGTTCTTTTTAGATTTTCTGAATAATCGTGGAAAAATTTTTATGTATTTAATTGTTTTGTCTGTTAATTGAACAAAATTTTGAACTTCTTTTGTTGTCCAATTACTTTCCAAATAATCAATCACAATTTGAAAATTATTTTCAGCTTTAGGAAGCCAAATAACTTTTAAAGCCATTGCTTATATTTTTTCATAACACTTTCATGACTTTTTCCTTTGCCAGCTATTGCCTCTTTTTTAGCTTCATCAATATCTTGTTGAACAGAAATAGGCAATTCATCCCACAAATCAATTTCCTTATTATGAACATCAATTAAGTGTTCCAACTGAAACAATAATTTTTTGTCTTTTATAGCAAGAACATTTTGTGTAAGTTGAAGTTTTTGCTCTGCAATACTCATGATTTTTATTTTTCATAAAGGTAAATATTATTTTTTGTTTAAAATACAAAAAAAGAGAAGCCTAAACTTCTCTTTATACTATCTACTAAAAACTTTTTACTTATTACGATAAGCCACTTATTTTTCCATTATTGTCAATATCCATGTGCTCCGATGCAGGAATGGCAGGTAAACCAGGCATACGCATCATATCTCCTAAAATAGGAATAATGAAACCGGCACCAGCCGCAAATTCAAACTCACGAACATTTATTGTGAAGCCAGTAGGACGACCCACTATACTTTCTTTATCGCTTAAAGACTTTTGAGTTTTTGCCATGCAAATCGGTAATTTATCATAGCCCAATGCTGCAATTTGTTTTAATTGGGTTCTTGCTTTCGACGAATACTCTACATCCAATGCGCCATAAATTTCGGTAGCAATGGTTTTTATTTTTTCTTCTACTGATAAACTCCAATCGTATAATGGTTTAAAATGATTGATGCCACTTTCTATCACATCACAAACGGTTTGTGCCAACTCTTTCGTTCCTTCTCCACCTTTTGCAAAACCATACGAAACCACTGCTTTCACACCCATTTTGGAACACTGTGCTTGCACATAGTTGATTTCTTCATCGGTATCGGCAGGAAAATAATTAATAGCCACTACAGGTGTGATGCCAAATTTTTTACAGTTTTCAATATGTTTTTCTAAATTTTCAAATCCTTTGGAAACTCGTTCCATGCTGGCGGTGTTATACTCCTCTTTTTTAGCTCCACCATGATGACGCAATGCACGAATGGTAGCAACCAACACAATGGCATCAGGTTTTAAATTGCCATAACCACATTTTATATCCATGAATTTTTCAGCTCCTAAATCGGCACCAAAACCTGCTTCCGTTACTACATAATCGCCTAAACTTAATCCCATTTTGGTTGCCTAAATAGTATTGGTTCCTTGTGCAATATTAGCAAATGGACCACCGTGTAAAATAGCAGGATTTCCTTCTAAAGTTTGTACTAAATTAGGTTTAATAGCATCTTTTAACAACAATGCCATGGCTCCTTGTGCTTTTAAATCTCGAGCAAAAATTGGCTTTTTATCAAATGTATAACCCACAAAAATATTTCCTAAACGAAGTTTTAAATCGTCAATGTCTTTACTCATACAAAGTATCGCCATTACTTCCGAAGCAGGTGTGATATTAAAACCATCTTCACGAGGAATGCCATTTAATGTGCCACCCAAACCAATCGTTATTTGACGCAAGGCACGGTCATTCATATCCATCACCCGTTTCCATTTGATTGTTCGAGGATCGATGCCTAAATTGCCAACTTTATTTTGTAAATTATTATCAATTAATGCAGCCAATAAATTATTCGCTTTTTCGATTGCCGCAAAATCTCCGGTGAAATGTAAATTAATATCTTCCATCGGAATGACTTGGCTATAGCCACCACCTGCTGCACCTCCTTTGATTCCAAACACGGGTCCTAGGCTTGGCTCACGCAAAACCACAATGGCTTTTTTGCCAATTTTATTTAATCCTTCATTGAGCCCAATTGAAACGGTAGTTTTTCCTTCACCAGCTGGTGTAGGATTTACAGCTGAAACCAATATCAGTTTTGCTTTTTTTATTTTTTCTTCATCAATTAAATCCAACGGCAACTTGGCTTTGTTTTTACCATAATATTGTAAATCGTCTTCTGTAATTCCAATTTTGGCAGCAATGGTTTTAATGTGTTTAATTTCGGCAGCTTGTGCAATGTCTAAATCTGAAAGCATAATTTTAAATAATTAATGTTTAATAAATGAAATGCTGACAACTGACAACAGTCAACCGACAACTTAACGACGAAAGTAAAATAAATTTAGAGAAAGTTCAAACGAATCTTCTTTTCAATTCGTATTAGATTGTAAATTGCGATTTATATGAAACAGCATCAATTATTCACCATCCTATTATTATGCATCAGTAGCTTGTCATTCGGGCATGTGCTCATTGATTCGAAACCTTGTTTAAGCAAAAAACAGATAACCATAAGTGTTGGATACGGTGCGCCAAGTGTGGTAAGAACTTTTTTGAAAATAAACAATAAAGATAAAGATTATAAAATTATGGGCTACGGTCCATATATGGTAAAAGCCGATTATATGCTCACTAAAAAGTGGAGTGTTGGCTTAAACTTTTCCTATAGTTTTTCTCGATTATCTTGGATGGATGATGGTTGGGACTCTACAATAAAAGCAAGAAGACCCTATGAATATGGTGTGGAGGCAGAGGAGTTTGCTGGATTGGTTCGAAGCAATTATCATTTTTACAATAAACATAAAATAGATGCGTATGTTGGCTTAGGAATTGGTTTCGGTCGAATTTATTTAGGAACTTATACGTTAGCACCTCAAAATCAATTTTCGGTTGCTTACTCAATTCCCAAGCCTGTTAGTTTTGAAACCACTGTTGGTATGCGTTATTATTTTACCAAACATATTGGTGTGTATTCTGAAGTTGGTTTAGGAAAAGCATGGTTTATTTTTAATAAATATTTTATTCCAGAATCTATTTTTCAAGCAGGAATCAATGTGAAATTCTAAAACATACTAGCTGAATTGTTTTTTACTAAATGCAGCGCCAAGGTATGAGGCGCTGCATTTTTTTGTTTTACTATCACCGCGTATTGAAGTGCATACGATGAGGAATTATACCTATTCTTGATATTCATCTAAGTCTAAAACTTCAGTATTTGAAATTTGATCATGCCAAGGAATTCTGCCAAAAAATATTGAAAATCGCTCAAAAGGAATAAAACGGCACAGCGTACGAACAACAGCTTCACTCCAACCAATAGGATCTCCATTGGCATCAGTCACTGTACATTTATTAATGACCTTTCCAATGGTCGATTGAAAGATAGCCTCATTTAAAGTATGGTAAAAAAAGTAAATAAATAGGATCATAAAAATTGCTATCGATTCTAATCCATTGCTTTCAAAATTTTGAAATTCAATAGCAAGTCTGCCTATCAAGAAAAAATAAAATAAGGAATCAAAAAAATAATTGCCAAATCGTTTTGTTTGAGATGCAGCAATTAATGATCGAGTAATTACGTCGCCTGTTTGATATATTTCTATGTGTGGTTTGTCAGTTTTGTACAAAAACTTCAACACCACATAAGAAAGAAAAACAAGGACTATGGACATGAATTGATTCAACACAAAATAAACGATATACATTTGGATACTGTCAAAATAATCGGCTGAAAAAATTCGTTTGACAACAATCATATTGCATATAAATAAAAACAAATTATAGTTGAACGTAGCTTGAAACAAGAGTTTTAGTAGTCTATTTCGATTTGAATCTTTTACATAATATAGAAGTCCGATTGAAAATAAAATTACGACCGATACACTTGGAAATATAAAGACTACATAATCCATCTCAAATAACTCCCAATTTCTAACCCGATAATATTTCCATAAAGGTAAAATTGCATTTAAAATGATTATAGATAGAGTGATTAAAGTGACTTGTTGTTTATTTAGTTTCATTATTTTTTTTGCGAAATTAAAACAATATTTATTTCTTACGTGCGTTAAAGCAATTGTAGCAGTACTAACTATAAATAAAAAATAACCGTACAAAAAAGGTAGACTATTTTTAAAAAGATATTAATTAAAGCGTTTGCCCACCATTAATCAATTCCGCAATATCGCTAGCCAATCTAGTTTCTTGTCCAAAAACAGACTTAACTTAAAACCTGACAACCTACATCTGACAACCGACAACTTTTTGTATGTTTGCAAACTATAATTTTAGAATAAATTACAATGAACAGCACCGTACAACAAATACTAGAAATTTTAAAATACATTTTGCCAGCATTAATCGTTTTGTGGGCAACCTATTTAATCGTCAATAAATTTTTAATCAAAGAAATAGAGCGCAAGCAATTAGCCATTTTTCAAGAAAATTCAAAAGGTATGATTCAAATGCGTTTGCAAGCTTATGAGCGCTTAACTATTTTTGTTGAGCGCATGCATCCAAACTCCATGATTAGTCGTTATTATGTACAAGGAGCCACAGCACAAGATATTCAGTTGGCAATGGTGCAAGGCATTCGTGCAGAGTTTGAACATAATTTATCGCAACAATTATATGTGTCGCCACAAACTTGGCAAACCATTAAAGCTGTAATGGAGCAAGAAATTACCATGTTAAATAGAATTGGAGCATCGTTTCAAATGGGCGATTCAGGTCAACTATTTGTGCAACGTTTGTCAGAATATGTGTTGACGACCGAAGAAACGTTGCCAACTTCTATTGCATTAGATCAATTGAACAAAGAAGCAAAAATGTTATTGTTTGAAGGCAATTAATAAAACTTAAAAAAGAACATGAGTCAAGATATTTTACAAAAAAAGAATTTCTTTTTTATTGGTGTAGGTGGAGCAGGCATGAGTGCCATTGCACAATATTTAGCAGGCAATGGCAAAGTGGTGAAGGGCAGCGATCGATTATTTAATTTCACAGAAAACGATTATATCAAAGCTCAATTGCAAAAAGAAAACATTGAATGTTTTTTGCAAGATGGCAGTGGCATTGATGAACATACGGAAGCCATCGTCATTTCGACAGCCATTGAAGATACGAATGTAGAAATTGCAAAAGCAAAATCATTAAATATTCCAATAGTGATTCGTGCTGAATTATTGGCACAAATTTGCGCAAGCAAAAAAACAATTGCTATTGCTGGTACCTCAGGAAAGTCAACAACTACAGCTATGTTGTTTCATATTTTGTATGAAAACGGCGTAAGCCCTTCGTTAATAACAGGTGCAGGTTTGGCAAGTTTGCAACAAGATGGAAAAATTGGCAATGCCTATTGTGGCACTTCTGATTGGCTGTTAATTGAGGCTGATGAAAGTGATGGCACCTTGGTGAAATATAAACCAGAAGTTGGCTTGCTGTTAAGCATCGACAAAGACCATAAAGAAATGGATGAATTATTTGAAATTTTTCAAACATTTAAAAATAATACCAAAGGGCCATTTGTGGTGAACCAATCTCATCCGCTAGCAAAAAAATATTCTCAAAATAGTGCACAAGATTTTGGAGAAGGAACGCCTTTTGATGGTGTGAATTTTTCTCAACAAGGATTTGAAATTCAATTTGATGTCAGATGTCAGATGACAGATGACAGCCAAATTGAAACCCAGACATCAGACATCCAGTATCTGACATCTATTAAAATTCCAACAATAGGAAAACACAACATGGAAAATGCATTGGCTTGCATAGCTGTTGCCAATATTGTGGGAGTAAATGTGGAGCAATGTGCGAATGCGTTAAAAACTTATGGTGGAATTTATCGTCGCCATCAGCTTTTAGGGGTAAAAAATGGAGTAACAGTTATTGATGATTATGCACACAATCCTGCAAAAATTGCCGCATCTATCAAGGCTTGTCAGCCTGTTGGAGATAAATTAGTCGCATGGTTTCAGCCCCATGGTTATGGTCCTACTCGTTTTATTCGTAAAGAACTAGTGGAAGAAATTACTAACTCGTTAAGATCACAAGATGAAATTTGGATGAGTGAAATATACTATGCAGGAGGAACTGCAGTTAAGGATATATCTGCCAACGACATCATTAATGATTTGAAAGCAAATGGCGTAAATGCCTTTTTTGTTGAAGATAGAAAAGAATTGTTTGCTCAAATGAAACCAACCTTAAAAGAAAATACGGTATTGCTTTTAATGGGCGCAAGAGACCCAAGTTTGGAAAAATTTAGTAAAGAAGTTTATGAAATGATGACTGATGTCTGATAACGGATGCCAGTTCTTTATTATAGTCAACTAATTTATATTTTACCTGACAATTGACATCTGACATCTGTCAACTTTTGTTACTTCCAAGTTCCTTTAAACTCTTTTTGGTATTCTTCAAATGGTTGTGTTTTATGGAAATTGCCTACAAAATAAGTAGCAATCAATTCCATATTGGGGACTTCTATATAACCTGGTACTGGTTGAGGATTTGTAAAACCTTCATCAAAAAATAGGCTAGTAGGATAGCTAATTCGTTGTCCCATCCATTGAATAGCTAATTCGTTTGTTTTACTACCTTTTGAACGGCCATATTTTTTTCCATTATATAAAACCTCCTCGGCACGTTCAGCATTGAAATGAATGCAATAGAAATTTTTATTTAAATAGTCAATTACATGTTGGTTAGTAAACGTTTTTTTATCCATCACTTTGCACCAGCCACACCAGTCGGTGTATACGTCCATG
>CANHNT010000093.1 GCA_947461985.1 Bacteroidota bacterium
AATGGCTTCACTATAAAATAGTACGAGTTGAAGATGGAGAAGTTGAAGTTTCATTAGCAGTTCGAGAGGAAATGACGAACCCATTAAAAATGCTTCATGGTGGAATGGCTGCTATGATTTGTGACGAAATATGTGGATTAGCTTTTTACAGCACAAATGCTGATACCATTTACACTACAGTCAATTTATCGATAGATTATTTATGGAGTACTCCGTTAGGATCAACCATTTTTGCAGTAGGAAAAGTAATTCGAAAGGGTAAAAAAATAGCCAATACAGAATGTACCATTTATGACGAGCATAAAAATATTATTGTGCATGCCAAATCAAATTTATTAAATACAGAAAAACCAGCATTTGAATTGGCCTTATAATTTATATTTTCATTGTAAATTGCAGTTTCATGCTCAATAATAAAAAAATAATAGTTGTATTGCCTGCTTATAACGCAGCTAAAACACTTGAAAATACTTTCAAAGAAATTCCTTTTGACATCGTTGATGAGGTTGTTCTTGTAGATGATTCGAGTAAAGACAATACTGTTGAAGTAGGGCGCCGAATAGGAATAAAACACATTATCAAGCACGATAAAAATAAAGGTTATGGAGGAAATCAAAAAAGCTGCTACAATAAAGCCCTCGAATTAGGAGCCGATATTGTTATCATGTTACACCCAGATTATCAATATACTCCTTTGTTAATTCCTTCTATGGCACACATTATCGCTAGTGGCTTGTATCCGGTAGTATTGGGCTCTCGTATTTTAGGAAAAGGCGCATTAAATGGAGGAATGCCAATGTATAAATATATTTTCAATCGATTTTTAACACTGAGTGAAAATATTTTATTGAGCCAAAAATTAAGTGAATACCACACGGGCTACCGCGCCTTTTCGAAAGAAGTTTTGACTTCTATTAACTACAATATCAATAATGATGATTTTATTTTTGACAATGAAATGCTCTCTCAAATATTTATGAATGGTTTTGAAATAGCCGAAATTACCTGCCCTACAAAATATTTTGAAGAAGCTTCAAGTATTAATTTCAGTAGAAGTATGAAATATGGCTTAGGTGTATTACGTGTTGCCCTCGTGCATCGTTTACATAAATGGACATTAGTAAAAAGTAAGTTATATTAATTTGTTTAGATTAAATTTAAGCTAGTTAGCATAAATTTCTCGTTCTCCTAAAATAGTAGGATGCACTTTTAGAGATAAAAAAACACCGAAAATTCGGTGTTTTTTTTATATTTTTTATTTTTTTAATAAACCCACAAATCGTGTTCTTTATTAAATAATTTTTCTTTGATTTCTTCCGATTGATTTAAACGATCAATCCCTGTTTTAAGATTCATGATATCATCTTGAAAAGGATTATTCATTGTAGTTTTTAATACATAGCTTGAGAACATTCTTTTTTCAAAGAAATCATCCCAAGAATATCTGTAAACATCATTTTCAGGATTGTATACTTCATATTTAGCATTGTTTGCTCTTATGTCTGGATAATACACATAAAATAGTGGTAATGAAGCTCTAAATGAACCATCTGTATTTTTTTTATCATAGAAAGGAGCAAATCCAATGATTCTCACAACCATTCTACCAATATTCTTGTCAAATATCCAATCTTCTTTTAGTTGGAATTTAGTTATATCATCCGGGTTAAATTGTTTCAAAATAACTTGAATAGTAATTTCGCCTGTCTCAGGATTTTCTACCGCAATGGAATCTGCTTTTCCTGCTAATTTAGTCATTACATCATCTGCAGTCATTGGATCTGTAAAACGTTCATCTTTAAAAGCAGTTACTTCGCCTTTTTTAATTGCGTCTAACAAAATTTCAATATACATACCCCCACCACTTTCATCATCTCCAGGATAACGAAATGCGAAATTTTGTTTTTGACGGGTATCGATTTCTCTCCAAACGCGTTTTTTGAACAACACATCTGCTTCACGAATGGGAGCCCAAGGAGTTACATAATTATTATGTTCTACCTTGTCTACAACACCATCTTTTCGCAAAGATGGTTTCCATGAATCATTGACTATTCTTGCAGTTCCACCTTGAACTACAGGGTCTGTGCTAATACCTGCAGGTGGTGGCACCCCAGGTTGAGCATATACTGAACCACTTATTAAAAGTGATAACGCTAAAACTGTTTTAAACTTATTTATATTTATCATGATATTTATAAAATAAAATTGTTAATTATTAATGCTAAATGCTAAGGTACCTAAATTTCTTGGTCTTTTATCAGGACCAACAGCCATAATACGATCAAAAAATAATTTATCCCCTGGTTTCAATTTATCCATTACAGATTTAATATCCCCAACATTTGTAAACATTCCTGTCATAGTACCTTCTAATGGTGTTCCTCTTTTTGGCTGATAAAAATATTCATATGAAATCACATTAAATTTTGCATCAAAATCGAAATTTTCTAATTTAGCAACAATTCCTATTTGAGATTTCAATTCATTTGCTCCTGCTACGCCTCCAAATTTATTTGCAAAAGAAGCTTTCGGATCAGGAATATATTTTACGCGGTATTCATATTTCCCAAAATTCTTAGTCGTTCCATCAGACAATTTTGCAGATAAAGAAATATATGATTTACCAGGTGATGTTACTCTTACTAAATATTTATTAACCCCTTCAGATTTAGTTAATGTACAACCTTCTGGAGTAGCTACTAAATTTCCAGCAGTAACACCCGAAGCAGACAATGTAATAGGATTATCTACACCAATATAAAATACATTCATTTTATCTAACGAAATAGATGCTTGCGCTTCTCCTACAAAATATTGTGCAGGTTTTTCCA
Organism: Bacteroidota bacterium; assembly: GCA_947461985.1. Taxonomy (GTDB): domain Bacteria; phylum Bacteroidota; class Bacteroidia; order Chitinophagales; family Chitinophagaceae; genus OLB11. The sequence continues at coordinate 2,835 of CANHNT010000093.1, forward strand.
TCGTAACTGTTCTTTGTCTTACAGATCGCACGTTTCCAGCTACTGAATCCATGAAAGTTGCAGTTACTGAGAATGTTTTAGGTCCTGAACCACTTGCTATGGCAGTATATTCAGCAACTCCATTTACAGCTGTGATTGTTTGTCCACCTACATTAAATCGTAAATTATTCAATCTTTTATTGTACGTTCCTAAAACAATTCTTGCTTTGTATTTTTCTCCAGGTAATAAATAATTATTATCAGCAGAAACCATGATCACATAATCATCCATCGTTCTTGCTATAGGGTTAATAAATTCTTTATCTACTTTTTCGCCTGTTGCTCTTGACCAAATATTATCTAGCGCAACTGATTGACAAGCTAATACATCATTTTTATATTTATCCAACAAGGTTACATTGGCGATCAACGGAGACATGTGAAAATTTGCATTACTCCAATCTTGTATTTCACCTTCTGCATTTTTTTCAACAGTAAAATTCAAAGGCAACATGTCGTAAATTTCTTTATTTTGACCTTTTCCAGGTGCTACAATATTTTCACCATCTAAAGGGACTTGACCAGCAATATCATCTTTAAAATCTTGTAACATTTTCATTAATTTAGGCCCATTACCTTGATCAACCATGATGTGCGTACCAGCATCTAAATTATCAATCGCTTTATATTCCCCATTTTCTAAACGTCCACCTGCCTCTTTGATAATCATTTCTTTATAATTATCAATTTGAGTAATGATATCTTTTGTTTTTTGATTAACCGTATTCGCTAATAGTAAAGCTGCTTGAACTTTAACTTTTTTAGTTTCTAATGTTTTAGGATCATTTATATACTTACTAAATGCACCTGTTACCGCAGCATTTCTATCAATAGTTGATTTGTTAGAGTTCTCAATACTCTTACCAATTGTTTTAAAGGCATTCAAAATCTCACTTGATACATTCATGGCTAACAAGGCTGTTAGTACCAAATACATCAAGTTAATCATCAGCTGTCTAGGCTCTTTAGGTAATGACATTCTTTATCGTAATTTACTTAAATTATTTAAAATTATTTCTATTTATTTATTATCTCTGTCATCTTAACGACCTTGCATCGCTGTTAACATATTACCATAAATTTGATTCAATGTGCCTAAGTTTTTAGCTAACATACCAATTTGTTCTTTTGCTTTATTAGCATCATCAGCACTGTTTTGCATAGCATCAGAAGCATTTACCAAATTACTATAAAACTTGTTCATTGCTTTCAAATGGTTGTTAGCATCTTGCAATTCTACTTCATAAATTTGGTTTAAAGAACCTAAGTTTTTCGTTAAAGTAGAAACTTGATCATGAAATTTAGCTGTTTCATCAGCAGCATTATTAAATGAATTTAATGTATTAGCAGCTCCCATAAATGTATCTTTCATTTGACCTAAAGCAGTTGTTGCTTCTTTAGCTTTGGCAGCATAATCATTGGTAGCAACAGTTACATTTGCAATATCTTTTACTTGATCAACCGTTTCACCAAATTTTGTGAAATTTTCGCTTAATTTTTTCAAATTTGCAGGATTTAAATTAACTTCATCCAACATTTTATCTAAAGCTGCTGTTGAGGACGAACCTGAACCACTACCACCACTTAAATTTACGGGTGTGGGTTGAAATTTCACTCCTTTTTTATAAGCCTCAACATGGGGATTTTCATCAATTCCAGGATAGTATTTTTCCCAATAGTAATCTTTATGTGGAGGAAGTAATCCCATTAATGCAAAAATAAATGCTTCTGTCAACATACCAATCGTTAACATTGTTCCTGCAATTGCCCAGTGTTGTAACTTAGCCAATGCTCCAATTAACACGATTGATGCTCCAACACCAATTATGACGTTTTTAATATATTTTCCATTTGTAGTTTCAAAAAATAGAGCTATCGAATTCATTTTTTATACTTTTATTATTAATTATTTATGTTATTTTTTTTCTTAAATATGTATGTTATTCCTTTTAAAATAACTATTTTCTTGGTGTTTTATTGCTTAAAGATGGTGCAATGTATTCAATAATACATCTAAACCCAATAAATGCTTTTGCGGTATCTGCAAATTCATAATCACGTGAACTGACTTGTAAAAAACTTGCTACATCTTTCCAACTACCTCCACGGGTAACTTTACGCTTCCACCATGTAGGGTCAGTTTCTTTAGCACGGCTTCTAACTTCTGGTGACATATCCGATATATTAGAATAGGTATTTATTTCGTAAGGTGAAGAAGTCCATTCGGCAACGTTTCCACTCATGTTATACAAACCATAATCATTTGGCCAATAAGCATCAGCTCGTACAGTATATAAACCACCATCTGCACTGTAATTACCTCTGTTGGGTTTAAAGTTTGCTAAGTAACAACCTTTTTTATTAACTATATAAGGACCACCCCAAGGATATGGAGATTGAGTTCTGCCACCTCTTGCTGCCCACTCCCATTGCTCTTCACTTGGCAAACGGAAGTTTCCTTCTAAATACATTTTTTTAGAATCTCTATACCCTCTCCATAGATGAGTTCTCCAATTGGTAAAAGCGTTTGCTTGATACCAATTCACACCTACTACTGGATATTTATCAAATGATGGGTACCAAAAGTATTGATGCGTGATAGGTTCATTGTAAGAATATGAAAATAGTTTCATCCAAACAGTCGTGTCAGGGTAAGCACCAACATCATATTTCATTAAATAGTTTAAACGATTTTGTGTTTGTCCAGGAACGGATTGTTTAGCCATTTGATCATAATCAAAAGCTTCATAATGATACTTTAATTTAGAATTATCGAATTCTTTTTTACCCCAAATGCTTTCTGTATTTGGAACATAATAAGAAGCCATTTGATCCTGTAAATCAACATCATTCCATTTTAATTTTTTCTTCCAATCAATTATTTGAGAGCCATCATCTAAATCTCTATAATCACCTAAGACAGAGTGAGCCGTAGAATCTCTCACCCAATTTACAAACTGACGATATTCTGCATTTGTAATCTCAGTAGCGTCCATATAAAAACCTAACATTTGTACTGTTCTGTTTTTTACGTCATTGGCGTTTCTAACATCTTGATCACTAGCACCCATGTGCATAACACCAGATGGCACCCATGTCATTCCAACTGGAGCCGAAACTATATTATTAACTTTAATAGTGTTACCAACTACTTGACCTTGCGGCCCACCAGTTCCACCACATCCCCATGATGTTGCTATCAATCCTAAAGCTAATAGTCTTAACGAAAATTGTTTTATCATAATCCGTTTATTGTTTTTTTACAAGAAGGCAAATATATTAAAAATATTATTTAAATCAAATATTAGCACAATATATGCAGGATATTTTAATTCTTGTAAAAAAGTATTAATTATTTTTCATTTTATTCGTAATTTGTTAAAAAAACAGTTTTTAAATTTACTGTTCCTCCCATATCAAGTGCAAAAAATGAAATATTTGGCAGAGTGCAAAATATTCTTTTACTATTTTACCTAAAAGTTATTAAAAATAGGACCAATCAATGATTTTAGTCTGCGAAAATTAAATTTGCCCTTATTTTCTTTTCCCAAAACCATACATCAAATAAAAATTATAGCCGAATGCAGTATTTTTATCTGCTCTACCATATCCTGCTACATAAGAAGGTGGTAATTGTTCAAATTTCTTTGGATTGATGAATGTTTTCATTCGAATATTCCAACCAATAAAAATATTTTTTTTGATTTCCATTTTAAAACCACCGGTTAGTTCGAGCCAATGTGTTAAAAATTGAGTAGCGCGAATTTGACCGTTTGAATTTCCATAAATGGTATTATAAATAGTATAATTTGCTTCACCTCTATTTACAAATCCGAATCCGTATCTTATTCCAACAAATGCGTTGTCCATGTCACCTGCAAATTCTTTATTGAAAAGGGTTTTATCTATTCCTAAACGCATAAAAACATTGTTGCTTTTGTAGGTTAAATATTCATTTTCAACGATTGAATTTCCAAAACCAAATTCTGACGAAAGGATTAAATTACTTTTATAATTTGCATCAACAGTAAACTCCATCATATTATAGTTTTTAGCTATGCCAGAAGCTACAAACTTCGAAGCATCCATACCAACTCTAAAATATGAAAAATCAGTAGATTTCACTTTTAATTTCGTTGAGTCAGTTTGTGCAACTAAATTAAAAGAAAAAAGAAAAAAGATTGATAACAAAATCAATCTTTTTGAAGGGTTTAGGGATATGTTATTTGCGTAAAACAATTTTCAAATGTTCTTTATTAACATCATTATTGACGTTGGTATTATTTAAATAAATAGTATCGATAACATGTTTCGTGTAACTAATTTTATTGATTAGATGATAAAACTGATAGCCACAAGCAACTGAAATAAAATGCAACTCATTCACATGGCAAACTTGAATCGTATCAATAGTTTCATCTGAAAAATTACTGCTATCCGATTGAAAAAAAAACAGGGACGAATCTTTTATGGTAGATAAAATAGCTGAAAATTTACTAGCATTTTTCAAATTATTAAAATACAAATTTTCTTGTCCAAAGTAGATATTTGCATTCGTTAAAAAAGAGTCTTTCAGTGAAATACTCGTATCTGAATTATTATAATAAAAGCCTCCTCTTAAAGCAACTGTTTGTGGTTCAAGACAAACAGATTTATTGGTACAAGCTGCCCCAAATATCA
>CANHNT010000094.1 GCA_947461985.1 Bacteroidota bacterium
AAAAATATTGACTAACATAACTGATGATTTTATCGAAATTGAAAATTACATCTTTGGTATTTCCATTTTGTACCAACTCATTATTTTTTAATAAAGAAAATTGAATATTGTTTTTCTTTTCTTCTTCTGAAATAGGCACCCATTTCCCAATTACAGCCGATTGGTCAAAAGCTTTTGCAATTTCCCAAGGCAATCCTTTTTTCTTTTGTTGTTCTTGCAAATCTCTTGCTGTAAAGTCAATACCTACTGTAATTGCGTCATAATATTTTGACGCAAATTTTTCTTGAATGGCTTTCCCGTTTTTGCAAATGCGCAAAACAATTTCACATTCATAATGCAAATCTTTTGTAATATTGGGGTAATAAAAAGGTTTATTATCCGTCAATAAAGCATTGGCAGGTTTCATAAAAACTACAGGTTCAGTAGGAATCTCATTTTTTAATTCCAAGGCATGCGCACCATAATTTCGACCTATACAAAATATTTTCATGTTTTAATTTTAAAGTTAAGGAACAAATTTTACATTGTTAAATAAGTTCATCGTTCTCGACAAACCAATGGTTACAAAATTTTCAATAATCTCACTGCAAACTACTACTTTTTTATTCACCAAACCCATTTCATCGTCTTTCCATTTGCCTAATACAAAATCTATTTGTTTGCCTTTTGCAAAGTTATTGCCAATGCCAAAACGCAATTTCGGATAGTCTGTCGTGCCAATGCATTCATGAATACTTTTTAATCCATTATGCCCGGCATCTGAGCCACTTGGTTTTAGTTTCAAAACATCCAGCGGAAATGCCAAATCATCCACAATCGTCAATGAATTTTCAATGGCTATTTTTTCTTTATCCAACCAATATTTCATGGCTTTACCACTCAAATTCATGTAAGTCGTTGGTTTTATCACAATCAAAGTTCTTCCTTTAAATTTCACTTCAGCCACATCTGCCAATCGATCACTTCTAAATGAAGCATTGTGTTTATTTACAAAAACATCCACTACATCAAAACCAATATTGTGACGAGTTTCGATATACTCAGCACCAATATTGCCTAATCCTACAATTAAGTATTTCATACTGCGAAAATAGGAATTAGTTGTTAGTTTTTAATGTTGAGTTTTAAGTTTTATAAAAGTCAATAAAACATTCATATTTTTTGGGCTATCATCGACAGAAACTTTATTCATCGACAACGGCGATGGCACCAGGCAAGTAATTAACTTTATTCAGCTTTTTACAAATTCAAGTTAAAGAGTTTTGGAGGGTTTTACTTCAATTGCAACAATTCTTCTTTCGTTACAATTTTATAATTTTCTGGAATCATAAATGTTTTCGAATCAATGACTTTCACTTCAATTAAACTAGCCACAAACTTAATTACATTTGTAGGAGAAGATTTTGTTTCATACTCCAACGGAATGCCTTTTAAACCAGGAAACTGATTATTAAATGTCTCGTTTTGAGGAACTAAATCCGATGTGTAATATACTTGAACTTTGTCTTTATTTTCATAAACAACTGTAGAACCTTCGCATTTATATCCAGCTAAATTTTTAGTCTTGTCAATGGGTGTAAACACTGCATTTTGGAAACGTTTGTTTTTTTCTTTCAATTCATTTTCCGTAATTTCTAATGCATATTTAGTGTCATCTTTCACATTTAATGAAAGTGTTTTAGCTGTTTTTTGATTGTAAATTGTTACATTATTAAAACCATTATTCATGTCCAATTCACGTTTAATATATCCATTTTTAACCGTGATGACATAAATTCCATCTGTATTTACATTGTTGTTTATAAATACATCGTATTTTATGATGCCTTCAGAAAAAATTTTTTGAGCGCTCAACGGGGAGTTTGAAAAAAGCAGTGCAAATAAACATAAAAATATATTTTTCATAATCAGTCTTTGATTGTTAAAAATAGAATTAGTTCAGTAAACTAACGTTATTTTTCGGTTAAGTGGGTACTTGAAAGTTATATCTATTCTAAAGTAGAAAGAATGTTTTTGTGCAAAATAGAATAAATAAGGCACTCGTAAAAAAAATATATTATACCAAACACAATTATTAAAAGGAAGAGGTGCTTATTTTACAATAAAAAAAATTATTTAGATGATTGTATAAAACTTAATATGCATTCATTAAAGCATATTGTACATTTGCAGAGTTTTTATGAGAAGTAAATTAGAGAAAACACATATCATTAGAGATATAAGTTGGTTAGCATTTAATGCTAGGGTATTGCAAGAGGCTAATGACAAAGCAGTTCCGATTTCGGAAAGACTTCGTTTTTTAGGAATTTTTTCAAATAATTTAGATGAGTTCTTTAGAGTACGAGTGGCTTCGCTCAACAGAATGTTACAATTTGGCAAAGCTGCAAAAGTATATTTAGAAAACAATCCTAAAGAAATTTTAATCGAAATTCAAGAAACTTTACAAATACAACAAAAAGAATTTGAACGCATTTATCAAGATATTTGTGTTGAATTAAAACGAGATAAAATTGCCATTGTAGATGAATCAAAATTGACAAAAAATCAACAAGAATTTGTAAATAATTATTTCAACGACAAAGTACGAACGCACATTGCACCTTTAATGATCGAGAGTATACCGGAGTTGCCCAATTTAAATGATAAATCTATTTACTTAGCTTGCATGTTATCTAACAATGAAAATTCATTTATGAATAGTTATTCATTGATAGAAATTCCAACGCAAAATTTACCTAGATTTGTTATATTGCCAGATAACAAAAATGAAAAAAATATTATCCTTTTAGAGAATATTATTAAATTTTGTTTGCCAAATTTATTTACGCAGTTCGGGTTTAATTCCTTTGAAGCCTATATAATAAAAGTAACTCGAGATGCCGAATTAGATATTGACAATGACATTAATACCAACCTTATTGAGAAAATTGAAAAAGGATTAAAGAATAGAAAAAAAGGAAAAGCAATTCGGCTTGTTTACGACAAAGCGATTCCTAAAAACATGTTGGATTATTTATTGAAATTATTAAATTTAAGTAAAAAAGATCAGCTAGTTCCTGGAGGAAGTATTCATAATTTTAAAGATTTTATGGAATTTCCGACCGAGGTTTTTGAACAACGGTTAGTTCGTAAAAAACCATTTGTGCATCCATTATTTACACAACCTGTAAGAATTTTAGATGTATTGAACAAGCAAGATGTGATGCTCCATTTTCCGTATCACTCTTTTGATAGCATCATTGATTTATTAAGAGAAGCTGCCATTGATCCTTTTGTAGAATCTATAAAAATTACCTGTTATCGCTTAGCCAAAGAATCTAAAATTGTAAAAGCATTAATAAATGCAGTTCGAAATGGCAAAAAAGTAACTGTTGTAATTGAGCTAAAGGCTCGTTTTGATGAAGCTGCAAACCTTGTTTGGAAACGTGTTTTAGAAGAAGAAGGCGTGAACGTTTTAGTGGGATTGCCTGATATGAAAGTACATGCAAAAATATGCAGCATTGCAAAAAGAGTCAATAAAAAATTAAAGTATTATGGCTTTGTAAGTACTGGAAATTTAAACGAAAATACAGCACGTTTTTATGGCGATCATTGTTTGCTTACTGCAAATTCAAAAATACTTTCAGATATCAATCGAGTATTTCATTTTGTAGAAAAGCCTGTAGATTTGTCAGAATTACATAAATGTAAATATTTAATTACATCTCCTGTAAATACAAGAGAATATTTCATTCAAAAAATAAAAAATGAAATAAAACAAACAACCAAAAAGCAACAAGGGAGTATCATTTTAAAACTCAATAGTTTGGCAGATGATAAATTGATTGAAGAACTATATACGGCAGCTGAAATTGGGGTTGATATAAAATTAATCGTTAGGGGAATTTGCCGAGTGATAACGACTAATAAAAAATGGATTCAAAATATAAATGCAATCAGTATTGTAGATGAATATTTAGAACATGCTAGAATATTATATTTTGAAAATAAAGGAGCCGATGATTTATATATATCGAGTGCTGATTGGATGGTGAGAAATATTGATCATCGTGTAGAAGTGACCACTCCAATTTTTAATAAAAATATCAAACAAGAATTAAAAGATATTTTAGCCATTCAGTTGATAGAAAACGTAAAAGCCCGTGTATTAGATAATAAACAGCAAAATCATTATGTTACAAGGACACTCAACGAAAAATGGATTCGCTCACAAGTAGAAATTTATAATTATTTGCAATCAAAAAAATATTAATTTGCACTCAATATGCGTTTAGCTGCAATAGATATAGGCTCGAATGCAGCTCGTTTGCTCATTCAAGATATTACGACCTACAAAGATGGGAGTTTAGATTTTACAAAAGTAAATTTGTTAAGAGTGCCGTTGCGCTTAGGTTTCGACGTTTTTGAATCGGGTATTATTTCTGAACACAAAACAGAAGAATTAATTGAAACATTGAAAGCTTATCGACATTTAATGAAAGTGTACGAAGTGAAAGGCTATCGGGCTTGTGCTACTTCTGCAATGCGTGATGCGCAAAATGGAAAAGAAATTGTAGCTCGAGTTCAAAAAGAAATTGGATTAAATATAGAAATCATAACAGGAAGCCAAGAAGCAGAAATTTTATATGAAACGCACTTAGCTGAAAAATTAGATAGTAAATGCAACTATCTATACATTGATGTAGGGGGTGGAAGTACTGAGTTTACGCTGTATTCAAACAATAAAGTTTCATTTAAACAATCCTTTAATATAGGCACCATTCGATTGCTAAAAAATAAAGTGGATGCTGAAATTTGGGATAATATGAAGGTGGCGTTAAAAAAATATTGTAAATCAAACACAGTTGCTATTGGCTCGGGAGGAAACATTAATAAAATATTTTCGATGTCGAAACGGAAAAATGGCAAACCGCTTTCGTTAGATATTTTAAAAGAATATTACAAAGAAATGAGTGCATTAACGGTTGAAGAACGCATTCATAAATATGGTTTCAAAGAGGATAGGGCAGATGTAATCGTTCCAGCATTAAATATTTACACCACAGTAATGCGTTGGGCAAATATCACTGAAATTCATGTTCCACAAATTGGTCTTGCCGATGGAATTATTAAACTACTACATAAAGAAATGAACGTTAAAAGTTTATAGGTATAAGAAGTTATTTTTTTGGGGAATCATCGACAGTTACTCGTGCATCGACAACGTCGCCTGTTCCGCTATTCGGAAATAGGACAAGGCAAGTATTCAACTCAATTCAACAAATTCAATAGTGTTCTTTTATGAATATGTCGGTTTTAATAGTTCATGTGCTTCTTTAAATTATGAATTTCAGAAAAGTAACTTGTAAAAAATAGGGTTAGTTTTTGTCAATTTTGGGCTTGTCATATTTAATATTTTGATGCTGAATGCAGAAATGACTAAAAAAATGCACATTTTTATTTAAAAAGTGGAAAAACTATTGAAATTCATATTGCAAATTTTAAAATAAGAAACTACATTTGCATTCTATAATAAAAAAGCATTCTCATGGCAAATAAAATTCCAGTTACCGCACAACAAAGAACAAAGCTATTTATTCATTTAGCTGTTTTCATCATCGTAAATTTAATTTTATGGATGACTTATGACAAAGCACCTTTAAGAGTTGATGTAAATGGTTGGGCTTATGTATGGCCAATATGGATCACTGCCGCATGGGGATTATCATTTATCGGTCACTATGCTGCATTATATACAAACTATGAAGATGAAGGTATTAAAGAATATCAACGTCAAAAGAATAATTAATTCAGTCATCATATTTAATAATCCCAAAAATAGTTTCGATTTTTGGGATTATTTTTTTAATTTTAAAAAATGAAAAACCTTAAAATAGTAGCAACAACTTTTTTATCCATTATTTTGTGTTTCACAATGGTATTATTTTCGGCATGTGAAAAAGATGCAAAAAAAAATAGTACCACCAACTTGCAGCCTTGTAACAATGTAATTTGTTTAAATGGGGGTATTTGTTCTGATGGGGAATGTAAATGTGCTGTTGGTTACGAAGGCTCAAAATGTGAAATTCGTTGGAGCGATAAATTTATTGGAAATTATCAAGCGCAAGACGAATGTTATGCAGGCACAAGTACTCCATACTATTCTGTTTCAATATCCTCTGTAGTTGATTATGCAAATAAAATTAGAATTTACAATTTAGGTACAAATTGTACCGCACAAAATATTTCAGCAACAATCAATCCCGAAAAAACATCATTTACAATTCCAAATCAAAATACATGTGGAAACATTTGGTACACAGGAACCGGAAATATTTCATTACAAGAAATTAATATTTATTTAATAGCAAGAGACACAGTTGCGCATACATCAAAACCATGCAGCATTTTGTTGCACAAACTTTAATAAATTTTCATAAAAACAAAAAAGCGATTCAATATGTTGAATCGCTTTATATATTTAGAACTAAAATAAAAAAATAAAATATGAGTAAAGGACCTGTATCACAGTTTATAGAGCACAATTACAGACATTTTAATGCAGCAGCTTTAATGGATGCTGCCAAAGGATACGAAACCCATCTTTTAGAAGGAGGGAAAATGATGATTACTATTGCAGGAGCCATGAGCACAGCAGAGTTAGGCATTTCATTAGCCGAAATGATTCGACAAGATAAAGTACAAATTATATCTTGCACAGGTGCAAATTTGGAAGAAGATATCATGAATTTAGTTGCACATTCACACTATAAAAGAGTGCCAAATTATCGTGATTTAAGCCCACAAGACGAATGGGATTTACTAGAAAATCACTACAATCGGGTTACAGATACCTGCATTCCAGAGGAAGAAGCATTTCGTCGTTTACAAGCACACATTCATAAATTATGGAAAGATGCTGATGAAAGTGGAGAACGTTTTTTTCCACATGAATATATGTACAAAATGCTGTTGAGTGGCGTGTTGGAGCAATATTATGAAATAGATCCTAAAAACTCGTGGATGCTTGCAGCAGCAGAAAAAAACATTCCAATTGTTTGTCCAGGTTGGGAAGATAGTACTATGGGGAATATTTTTGCCTCATACATTATTAAAAATGAAATGAAAGCCACTACCATGAAAAGTGGTATTGAATATATGGTTTGGTTAGCCGATTGGTATAGAAATAACAGTGCAGGAAAAGGAGTTGGTTTCTTCCAAATAGGAGGCGGAATTGCAGGTGATTTTCCAATTTGTGTGGTGCCAATGATGTATCAAGATTTAGAGTGGCACGACGTTCCATTTTGGAGTTATTTCTGTCAAATTTCAGATTCAACAACTTCTTATGGTTCATACAGTGGCGCTGTTCCTAACGAAAAAATTACTTGGGGGAAATTAGATATTAATACGCCTAAATTTATTGTTGAAAGTGATGCGACTATAGTAGTGCCATTAATTTTTGCTTGGATTTTAGGCCAATAAATTTCACCTTTAATAAAGATAAAAAAAGCCGAATTTACTTGAAGTCGGCTTTTTTGTCAATAGTTGCAACATATTC
>CANHNT010000095.1 GCA_947461985.1 Bacteroidota bacterium
GTTTCAGCATTGATTCATGCGGCTACAATGGTAACAGCTGGTATCTATATGATTACACGAAGTCATTTTATTTTTTCAACGGTTCCTTATGCTCAACATGTTATATTAATTATTGGTTTAGCAACCGCATTAGTGGCTGCAACCATTGCTACTCAACAAAACGATATTAAAAAAGTATTGGCCTATTCAACTGTTTCTCAACTAGGATTTATGTTTATGGCCTTAGGCGTTGGTGCTTACACAGCTGCAATTTTCCACGTTATTACGCATGCATTTTTCAAAGCCTTATTGTTCTTAGGTTCTGGATCAGTTATTCATGCTTGTGGTGGCGAACAAGACATTCGTAAAATGGGTGGTTTATCAAAACACATGAAAATTACATACATCACTTTCTTTGTTGGTTGTATTGCCATTGCTGGTATTCCTCCATTAAGTGGGTTCTTTTCCAAAGATGAAATTATGTTGCACGTTTTCATGCATCCTGCTTATGGTAAAATATTTTGGAGTTTAGGTATGTTCGCTGCATTTATGACAGCATACTATATGTTTCGCTTATTATTTGTTACTTTTTGGGGTGAATTTAGAGGGACTCAACACCAAAAAGAACATTTACATGAAAGTCCGTCTTTGATGACTACCCCTTTAATCGTATTAGCCTTATTATCAGCAATAGGTGGTTTTATTGGAATACCGCATGTTTTAGGTGGTACTCACGAATTAAATCATTTATTAGAATCTGTAATAGGTGTTGCTGCTCATGAAGGTGCTGAATTGTCGGCAACAAACGAAATGATGATGATGGGCGTTGCAGTACTCGTAGCAATATTGGGAATTCTTTGGGCTTACGTAGGTTTCAAAAAATACAATGCTTCTAAAAATGCAACTGGCCTTGCCAAATTCTTTGAAGAAAAATGGCATATTGATGAGGCTTACGATGCTGCAATTGTTAAACCATTGTATAAAAAAGCTTTTTTTTATGAAAAATACGTAGAAAAAATGGGCATCGATGGCTTGGTCAATGGAGTTGGAAAATTAATTCAAGACGGAAGCAATCGTTTAAGAATATTACAAAGTGGTTTGGTTGGATTTTATATGTTTTTAATGGTGCTAGGCATTGCACTATTATTCATTATTCAGCTTTGGTACAATAAAAATTAATAGACAGAAAAATAAATTCATGTTACTTATTATACTCATATTAGTTCCGATTTTTGGTGGTTTGGTTTCTTTTTTATCAAAGAATAATAGCCAATTGCCTGCTTTAGGAGCCTCGTTATTTACATTAGCAGCTACCTTATTTAGTGCTTTCACTTATTATAATGGGCACACTCCCATTGCAATTGATCTTACTTGGATTCCTTCTCTTGGAGCCAATTTTTCATTGAATATCAATAGTGGTTTGCAGGTTTTGATGCTAGCTTTAACAGCAATTGTTTTCCCTTTGGTTTATCTTTTTTTAAACAACAAGGAGTTGGAAAACAAATCTACTTTTTATGGTTTGATGTCGTTGGCTCAAGCAGGATTAATGGGTGTATTTTTAGCCAATGATGCCTTGGTATTTTATATTTTTTGGGAATTAGCATTAATCCCAGTTTACTTTTTAAGCTCCATGTTTGGAGGTGAAAACAGAATTAAAGTAACCTTTAAATTTTTCGTTTACACCTTTGTAGGAAGTTTGTTATTGTTAGTTGCATTTTTAATTATCTATAACCACACAAGCAATCATTCATTTGCTTGGACAAGCTTTGTAGAATCAGGGAAATCAATGTCTGGAAGTATGCAAAATTGGATGTTTTGGTTGGTATTTTTAGCTTTTGCTATTAAAATGCCTATGTTTCCTTTTCATACGTGGCAACCTGATGCTTATGAACAAAGCTCAACACCGGTAACGATTGTATTGAGTGCGATTATGGTAAAAATGGGTTTATTTGCTGTCATCAAATGGTTGTTACCTATTTTACCTTTAGGAGTTTTACATTGGACCAATCTAGTAACTATTCTATCCATCATCGGAATCATTTATGCATCTTGCCTAGCGATTGTACAAACTAATATTAAGCGTTTAATAGCTTATTCATCCATAGCGCACATCGGTTTAATGATAGCTACTTTATTTGCTCAAAATCAATTAGGCACGCAAGGTGTTGCCATTCAAATGTTTAATCATGGAATCAACATTATGGGTTTATGGTTAATTGTTTTAGCCATCGAAAAGCGTTTAGGCACTCAAAATTTAAACGAAATGGGTGGTATAGCAAAACTAGCTCCTAAATTTACCATTGCATTGGTACTAATTTCTTTAGCCAATATTGCGCTACCCCTTACAAATGGTTTTATTGGTGAATTTATGATGTTTAATGGGTTGTTTCAATCAACATCACCTTATCATATCGCATTCACCGTTGTTGCAGGGTTAGGTGTTATTTTAGCTGCAGTTTATACTTTAGGAATGATTCAAAAAGTAGCCTTTGGTGAATTAAAAAATAGTCAAGTCGTTTTTGCTGATTTATCAATCAATGAGTGGATTGTTTTAATAATTATTATGGGAATAATTCTTTGGTTAGGATTTTATCCAAATGTATTGATGTCTTTAGTAAGTTAATTTATAAATAAAATAAGTCATATTGAGTTCGCTCAATTAAAAATAAATAGAATGAATGCAATTGTAATATCAGCTTTATTGGGTGTCGTAATGATGTTTGCTGGTTTGCTATTTAAAGATAGCAAGCAAGTTCAATGGGCTGCTTTAATCGGTATCATGATTTTAATGGGAGCCACCATTTTCGATAACCAAATTATTTCAACACAAGGAAGTAAAACCTACTTCAACATGATTGAATTAAATAGTTTCACTTCATGGTTTAATGTATTGATCACGTTTTGTGCAATGCTCTATTTCTTTTTATTTCACAAACAAATTGCCCTTGTTGGCCGCAACGAAGCTGAATATTTTGCTTTAATGTTCTTTATTCTTTCGGGTGTATTTTTGCTTTCATCTTATTCAAACTTACTTATTTTATTTATCGGAATCGAAATTCTTTCTATCCCTCAATACATTTTAGCAGGAAGTGACAAAGCAAATGTAAAAAGCACAGAAGCTTCATTGAAATACTTTTTAATGGGTTCTTTCAGTACTGGTATTTTATTAATGGGAATTACTTTACTTTACGGTGCAACAGGTAGTTTTGATATTATGAGTGATAAATTTACCGCTCAATTTATACAAGTTGATGGAATGAGCTCATTAGCCATTGTAGGTATTTTATTAATGGTCGTTTCTTTTGGTTTTAAAGTTTCGGCTGCCCCAATGCACTTTTGGACTCCTGATGTTTATGACGGAACCCCTACCGCATTTACTCCTTTTATGGCAACCATTGTGAAAGTAAGTGTATTTGTTGCCTTTATTCGATTGTTCCATTTTTCGTTTGGAAGTGTAAGTCATGCTTGGCAAGTAACAATTGTTTCAATGATTGCATTAACTTTATTAATAGGAAATGTAACAGCAGTTTACCAAACCAGTGTAAAACGAATGATGGCTTATTCATCTATAGCACAAGCAGGTTTTATGCTTTTTGCAATTTTTGCCGTTAATGCTACTTCTTGGAAAGCGATAACTTTATACAGTGTATCATACACATTAGCCTCATTAGGAGTGTTTGCAGTTTTAATAAAAATGAAAGATTACACCTTCGATGGCTTTAACGGATTAGCTAAAAAGCATCCTGTATTAGCAATTACGGCTACTATATGTTTATTTTCATTAGCAGGGATTCCTTTAACAGGTGGATTTTTTGCAAAATATTATGTATTAATGGCAGCAGTGGAACAAGGTTCAATGCTTTGGATTGTTGTATTTGCTGTGTTGATGGCTGCAATTAGTGTTTACTACTATTTCAGAGTAATTATGAGTATGTTTTTTAAACAAGGAGATGCCGAATTAATAGAACAACCCACAACAATTGAAAAAACATTATTAATTATTAACGCAGCTATGATTATCGCATTGGGAATTTTGCCGAGTGTAATTATGAAATAGTAAATTGCTATTATATATTAAATTGATTAAAACCTTCAATGTATTTCTTGAAGGTTTTTTTATGTCAATAATTATATAGCCTCTACATACTCTTCCAATTCCTTAAATGCTCGTAAACAAATTTGTTGAAGATTATCAATCAAAGCTTTAATAATATCTTTTTTATGTTCATGTGTAGCCATTTGTTCAATCTCTTGCACATGAGATAATTCTTCTTTTACACCCATGTAATTAAGCTGTGTTTTAAGAGAATGAGCAGAAATTTTTATCATTTCAGTATCATTATTATCAAATCCCTTTTGCATTTGAGCCAGTAATTTAGGCGCATTTAGTAAAAAGATGTTGATATACTTTTTTTGTTTTTCTTTATCATTACCAGCAAAAGAAATTAAAAAACGAGGATCTGTTAATTTAGAAGTTCGTGGTAATTTTTCAGGGACTAATTCAACATTAATATGTCCACTTTCTACATTCCATTTTCTACTTTCTACTTTATTTTTATCTAATTGATTTAATATTTTATATATCAATTCAGATTTATGAAATGGTTTAGGGATGTGGTCATTCATTCCATTTTGCAAATAGCTATCAATGTCATTTTTCATAACATTTGCGGTCATGGCGATTATTTTAATTTCATTTAATGGCGGTTGCATTTCATTTCTAATAAACAAAGTTGTTTCAATACCACTCATTTTGGGCATTTGAATATCCATCAATACCAAATCAATTTCATTTAATTTTAATTTTTCAATGGCTTCTAAACCACTTTGCGCTTCTAAAATTTTAATGTTTGGTGCAATCGATTTCATCGTATCTACTGCCACTATTCGATTAAATTCATTGTCATCCACTAATAATATTTTAGCTCGGTTTAACACATCTAAATCATTTTGTGCTATTGATAAATCATCTTTTGATTGTTCAAAAACACCCTCCCCAATTTGAAAAGGTAACATAAATGTAAACGTAGTGCCTACTCCTATTTTACTATTCACTTCAATGCTTCCCTCCATGAGTTCAACTAATTGTTTTGAAATCGTTAACCCTAAACCAGTACCCCCAAATTTACGAGCTACATCGGTTCCGGCTTGAGTGAAACTTTCAAATATTTTACTCACATATTCTTCTGAAATACCGATGCCGGTATCAATCACATCAAAAGCTATTTTTACATAATCGCCTTCTAATTCTAAATTTCTACACACAATTTGCACTGTGCCTTTTTCGGTAAATTTTACGGCATTGCCTGCTAAATTCATCAATATTTGTGACAATCTTGTTGGGTCTCCAATTAAATGTTCGGGCACTTTTTCATTAATATCAAAACGAATATCTATCCCCTTTTCAATCGCTTTAAATCGCAATAAGGTCACTACGTTTTTCAATAAATGCGTTAAAGAAAAAGAGACCGATTCAATGGTAATTTTACCGGCTTCGATTTTTGAAAAATCTAAAATATCATTGATAATAACTAATAAGTTATCGGCACTTTGTGTGATGGCATTTAAATATTTTGATTGGTCATCCCGTGGATTTTTTTCTTGCAACAATCTTGCCATTCCTACGATGGCGTTCATTGGTGTTCTTATTTCATGGCTCATATTAGCAATAAATTCTTGCTTCAATTTAGCCGATTGTTCTGCTACTTCTTTTTCTTTTACCGCAAATTCAATTTCATGTCGAAGTTGCAAATTGCGCAATTTATTGAATGTATTTTGTTGAAATATTTCTTCTTTGAGCTTTTCAAATTTCTTTAAATTTTCATACGCTTCTACAATATCACCCATTTTTTCATATACTTGGGCATACATTTCGTGGATACTCATTACATCATGTTTACGAAAATGTTCATTGGCTAAATCAAATGCAATATCAAAATGAATCAACGCATTTTTATAATCCATTTCATCTAAACTAATGCGACCCAGATAAAATTCAGATATGATAATGCCTTCAAAATTAGACAACTCTTCTGCTTGCTGAATCACCAATCGCAAATATTTTTGCGCTTTTTCAAACATTTTTTCTTTGTAATACACCTTGCCAATTCCACTGTTTGCTAACATGTGACCAACCGTATTTGGTTCGCTCAATACTAAACTTCGCTTAAAATTAATAATGGCTAAATTGTAAACTTCTTGTTTTAAATAAATATTCCCGAGTGTGTGATATACACTGATTAATCTTTTTTTATCATCATATTTTTTAAAAATTTCCAAACAACGTTTAGCGTATTCTAATGCATTTTCATAATCATATAAATCAAAATGCAAATTTGAAATGCTAATTAATACTGCCGATTGCGACAATTCATCTCCTAACTTTTCATTAATTTCTAATGCCCATTGAAAATATTTTGAGGCGTTGGACAAATCTCCTAAATCACGATAAATATTTCCATAGTTATTGTAAATACGTGCTTTGAGCGCTAATGATTGTTGATGCTTTGCAATTTTCAACGCATCTTTTAATACATTCAACCCTTTGTCATACTCTCCTTTCAACCAATAACAAGCGCCTTTATTATTTAATCCTCGACCAATTCCTTCTTGGTAATCTATTTTAGTTGACCGGTCAATAATTTCATTTGAAAGCCTAAAGGCTTCGTCAATATCATAATTTCTAATTTCGAGAACGATTTCTATTAAACAATCTATTTTCTCTTTTTCGTCGTTTAATGTATTGTATGTAGATTGTAATTCGTGGTATCGTTCTGTTGACATATTCTGCTATTAATTATATGCGAAAGTATCAACAAAAAAAGACAATTTATTGCTTAATTAGTTTAAACATTTTTGTTTCTTTTTCATCTGAAGAAAATTGAATACAATGTATTCAATTTACCAAGTATTTTCATTTGCATAATCTAAAATAAAAAAGAATAGTAGATTATTTAATTTACCACAAGTTAACCCATTTATTTTATTTCAAAAACTAAAACATTTTCTGTTTTATCTGTAACTCTAAATCGGTTATCTGATTTTACACCTATAATCCAAACTATTTTTTTATTGGATTCCAATACCCAAATTTTTTCTTTTTCATGCAACGGAATTTTTGCATCAATCAACACTTTAGAAACTTTTTTCTTTTTCGTCATTCCAAACGGATAGAGATAATCGCCTTGTTTCCATTTTCGAAGAATTAAAGGAAACTCAAGCAACGTAGTATCAACAGCACAATATTTCAACTCCTTATTAATTTCAAATTGATCTTTTGTGATTGATTTTAATTTCAGTTCAAAATCTTGAATTTCAATTTTGGTTTCGTTTTCTTCAATTAAAATCATTTCTGATTCTGTTGCATTTTTTTCGGTGATGATCAAAAAATTTCTGTTTTTTATTATTTGATGCGATTGCGACTCTACCAAAC
>CANHNT010000096.1 GCA_947461985.1 Bacteroidota bacterium
AAGAATTGTTTATTTTTTGGTATTTAATTTGTTGATATTGAACAATTCGTTTGGTCAACGAGTGAGTATGATTGATTCAATAATTCTCAAAAATAATTTCAAATCACTTCGTGCTGGGGTGCAACCTAAAAGAAGTTTTATTGCTAAGGATAAGAAGAACTCCGTTTTAAATAAAATAGCTGGAGGGATGATTTATTTTTATCAAAATATAATTTCCGAACAAATACAAGCTGGTTGTAGTTATGAAATATCTTGTTCACAATATTTAAAATTGTGCATCGAAAAATATGGTTTTGTTGTAGGAACTTTTGCTGGTATCAATCAATTTGGAAAATGTGCTGGTAATAATCACAAAAATCATTCTTCTTACAAAATAAATGAAAATAATATCATAATAAATAAAATTGATGAGGAAAATTATAAGTAGTTTTATTTGTTTTATGCTGAGTTTTCATTTTAGTTATGCGCAACGCAGCATTGACTATGATTTTATTAAACATCTAAGCCAAGAAAATAAAAAAATAGAACATGCTCAGTATCTAAAAACTGAGATTGAACTAAGTGATACGTTAGAATATTTAAAAGCAAAATTTTACATCCAATATAAAATGGATAGTAGTTTTGAATATTTTTTTAAAAAAAGTAAAACACTTTTTTTACAAGATACTTTAGCATTAGGCTATGCCTCTTGTTATTTGTTATCTAATGACTCTACAAAAATCAATAAAAATGAATGGTTTCAACGATTAAATAAATATCAATTGTCAAAAGAAATTAATCATATAACGGCTATTTATAATCTTAAATTTTTACCTGTAAAAGATATCAAACCGCTTGAATACCCTAATTTGATTAAACAAGGAGTCATTGAATATAAATTAGCGAAACAAAAAAGTCCTTTAAAAGCTGCTTTGTTGTCTTCTGTTATTCCAGGTTTAGGTAAAGTGTATATTGGAAAATTTAGAATTGGTCTCAGCACAGCTTTCGTAAATGGTTTATTTGCTTATCAAACCTATGAAAGTATTCATAAATTGGGCATAAAACATCCACTCAGTATTTTGAATTTATTATTAACGACAATTTTTTATTCGTCAAATATTTATGGAAGTTATAGGGATACTCAATATTTTAAAGAAGAAAAATTACAACAATTATACAATGATGCGTCTAACTATTATTCTGTTCAGTCTTTTCCTTATTTGTACAAATAAAAAACTAACGGCTCAAAATTTAGATTCTTCTAAATATGTTTTGATGCAATTAGAAAAGGATTGGTATTTGTCAAAATCGCCAGCCGAAAAAACAAAAATAAGTTTTAAACGCCTCCAACTGTTCACTTTTAATCATTTAGAAAATGAGGGGGAGTGTTTAGATGAATGCAATAGAATTAAAACAATTTATTTATCGGAATATGAAACACAACTTTTTTGTTGGAATGCAGCAATTGTTTATATGATTCATTCAGATTATGTAAAATCATTGGAACATATTCAACGATATAAACTGCTGACACAGGATACGACCATGGTTTCAAATTTGCTAGAACTATTAGCCATCAATAAATCGCCTTATGATAGTATTCAAACTTTGCAAGTCAATAGAGATTTGGAAGAGTTGCATAGTTGCTTAATTTATGAAGAAGGAATGCAACAAAAAAAAGGACGAAATTATATCCTCAGTTCATACATAATCCCAGGTAGTGGTATGATGCTTAAAGGGTATTATGTAAAAGGAGCAACGTCTTTGGTATTAAATACCGGTGCATTTTATTTGTTTTATGTTCTTGCCAAAAACGCCTTGTATGCCAATGCTGTAGGTTATTCTTTATTAACGTTGGTTAAATTTTATCAGGGCAATTTAGTCTATTCTCAAAAATTAGTTTCAAAGCGTACTTTTAAAAAACAACGCCTAGTTAACGAAAAATGCCATCAACAACTGGAGCAGTTATTGATGGCAAATCCTATTAATTTTAAGTATTGAGTTATTTTAGTTTAACAGAACCTAAATAACCACCACCTGTTAATGCCGAACCATTATTGACCTTAATTAAAAAATATAGACACCCAATGCCACCCAATGGGGCAGTTACGCAAGTCGCAACTTTTACACCTGTTTTTATTTTAGGTTGGTATCCATCTAAAAATAATGTATTGTCAAGTTCTGTAATTTTAGCTGCATTCACATAATGCATTTTGCTTTTTTCTGTTTTGTCTTTATTTAATTTCAACGTTTGCAAAAGCATATTCCCTGAAGTCGCATTTATTTTAGAATAAGATAATACATCGCGCATTTCTTTATTCGATTTTCTATTGAAAATATTTCTGCGTCCTTTTCTATATTTATCTGCATAGGTTAAATAAGAATTTTCTGCATTCAAAATTACTTGAATATCGCGAACATATAATTCAGGATAGGATATTCTTCTTTCTAAAACATTTCTCCAATTCAATTCCCCCTCTTTATTCAAACTCACAATTAAAATATCCCCTTTTCTATTTTCATAAGTGGTTCTTGTATTTCCTTTACTATCGGTATAGGTACGAACAATATTTTCGTCTTCAGTAGCATATAGCGTAATGTTTCCTGCTTCATCATATTTTGCTTTTTCTAAATACAGTAAACTAAATCTAATTTTTGGAGCAGAAATTTCAGTAAACTTAGTATTTTCAAGTTCGCCAGATGCTGAGTTTAACGTCGAACTAAAAACGCCGTTTCCTCTTTCCGATCTTTTCCCTACAGACTCACTGTAAATGCCTACAACATGCAATTTGTTATTTTCAGAAAAATATTCAAAATCATCAATGTGCTTGCCTGATGATTTTATTGGAATAGAATTTATCGTATTTTTTTCGGTATTGATTACGGATAAAATTGAATATGAAAATATTTTACTGTCTTTTTTAGTATCAGCATCCGCTTTAACCGAATTTTTTGTAATTAATGAACCATCATCACCCACTCTAATAGAAGATAAGTTATAAGCCGAATTTCTTGTGCTTTGAATAGGTAATTCAATTTGGCCGCTGTTTACCACACTCAATAAATTATTCACAACTGTGTATTCTATTTCTACATTTTCACCTTTTTTTCTTGGTCTTTCAGACACGATATATAAATTATCATTTGCAATGCCATTTGAAAGTGTTTTTATTGATTTCACAAATTTAGAACTACCTAATGTTGACGTATTTATTTGATAAACTTTTTTCTTTGCACTAATTGTATTTAGCGTAGGGGTAAAAGATTGAGCATATAATATTTCTTTTCCTTTTGAGTCATTTACAAACATCACGTAAACCACATCGTTTGTCACACAAATATTGCTATATTCTTCTTTACTTTTTAAATTGATTTTGCCTAATTGTTTCATTGTTTTTTTATCAAAAACTATCAAATAGCGTTGTGTTTTTGATAATTTTTTATATGTTGGACTGAAAACAGCATATACATAATCTTTATTTGATCCAGCAAATTCTTCCAAATTACCAGTAGTCATTCTGTCATAAGAAATATTTTTTGACCAATCGACACTTAAGTCTTGGGCAAAAATTGTCATTGGTATAATTGCAACCAATAAAATTAATAAAGTTCTTTTCATATTTTTTTATTTTTATTTTTTAAAATGAGATCCCATATATTAACCCAAACGTTAGTAATAGACTTTTTTCTTTTGATTTTTTTGATATGTATTCATATCTGCTAGACGTTGGGTTGAAACTCATTTCGTTAAATGAGCTTGTTTTTGTGCCAATACCAATATAATACTCCATCGCTAATCCATCTTCTCTATAAGCCATTTGGCCAACAACAAGTTGAGTGCCAGATGATAAAACAGGAAGGTTTTTTACGTTTGTTGGGATGATATCTTCAGTTCTGTTAAATGCAAAAGTTTGTTTATACATTCTATAATTAATTCCTACATAAAATTTATATTCAATATCATAATATTCAGCAAGCTTCATGTTGGTATAAATTTTACCGGTAAGATCAGTGTAGAAATTATTACTTTGAACATAATCATTATCCTGATTGTAGGTAGAGGCCATTTTATTATCATTTTGATTTCTATAAATATCTGCATCATTGAGAAGGCCTTCTGTCACATCCTTACCTAAACAATATCCTAATGATAGTCGTGCGGCAAATCGATCATTAATGGCTCTTTCATAACTAACAACAGCCATTTTACGAATCATGTGTCCAACGCTAATTCCTATTAAATTGCGGTTGTCATTTTCGGAACTTTTTTTCTTGTTCTTCGATTCTGTACTTTTAGGAGTATACTTACCGCCATCTAAATCTTTAGGCATAGACGTATTTTGAGCAAAAATAAAGTTGGATAAAACACAAACATAACTAGTTAAAATGAGTGTTTTCAAAGAGATTTTATTTAACATTCGGTGAAAGTACTATTTTACACGAATAAGTACAATGTACTTCTTCATTTTTTTAATTTTTTCTTCAAAACTCAAATTAGATAACGTGTTATTTTGAGTGAGATTTATTTTTTCAGGTAATGATTGCACTAAATTGATTAAAAAGTTATTTTTTATTCCGTAAGACACATTTTCCGCTTTTGCTATTCCAGAATTAATAATTCCTATTAACTCACAATTGTTATTAAAAATAGGCCCACCACTATTTCCTGGTTGAACGGGTATGGTAGTTTGAAAACTATTAATCGCACTTTTATAGCCCGTTTTTGCACTAATTTTCCCGTCTGTAAACTTCACATCATTACCCATGCCCGATAAAGCAAGAGGAAATCCCAGTGTAAATGCATTACTGCCTAGCTCAAAAGAATTTGTAGAAGGAAATGAATATTCTATTTGATTAAAATGAGGTTTGTAGGCAATATCATCTATTTTTAAAATTGCTAAATCATTGTCGGCATCTTTAATTAATACGGTAGCTTTATACGATTTGTATGATGAAGAAAGGGTGTCAAAAACATCGATTACAAAATGTTTTCCGTTTTCAACTACATGGAAATTAGTGGCAATATAGCCTTCGGTATTTAAGAAAAAACCGGTGCCTGTTGCTTTTACATCATTGTTTTGTTGTCCGTTGCCTGATACACTTCCGCTTCCCATTTGGCTGTAACTGATTTGTTTAAATGCAATTTCATCAATATTTAAAGTGAATTTTCCAATTGCAGCTATTCCAAAATTATTGCCAAAAAATGAAATTTTTGAAGATTTATTGATTACGGTGCTGTTAATTGTATAAAGAATATCAGCTCCACTTGAAATTACTTTTAATGTATTAAATCCTTTTTCTTCTATAGCTGAAGAAAACATTTCATTAAGGGAATAATTTATAGCACCTTCATAAACGGTTCCTATGTAAACATTTTCATTTGATATGTAAAAGAAGTTATAGTTGTCCCAGTCTTTAAAACCAAAAATTAATCCTCCTTTGTCCTCCGATTTATTTTTAGTCAATTCTATTTTAGCTTCAATGATAAAATCTTCTTTGTCAAATTTTAAATATTTATATCTCGACGTACCTTCTTTTATTTTAGAGGCTAATTGCAAAGCGCCATTTACAATTGATACGGTTTGTTTTTCATTCGATAATAATTCCCAATCAGAAGAGTTGTCATTAAAATTATCTTCAAAAATATCAAAGCGTTGACCATCTTCAGAGAATTCGGTATAACGGTTCTCTTCTAAAACATTTTCGGTAAAATTAAATTCCTTCCATAATGAACCACTTTCATAAAAGTATTTGGTTACACCATTTAGTTTACCCTCTCTACTATATACTTTAATGAATTTTTCTTTCCCATTTTTAAAAAACCATTTAACCGTATCGCTAAACTTACTGTTGAAAAATGAATTTGAATCTACCACTAAAATAGTACCCGAAAAACATTTTTTAGTGTTCGAATAGTTGCCAATAAAGGTTCTATTATTTTCATTGGAAATTGAAAAGGATGCATTGCTAGCTGTTGTTTTATTCCCATCCACATCAAAATAAAATTTATTGTTTGTTTGTGCTGTAGAAGTTAAAAAACTGAATATGCTTAATACGATGAGTGTTATTTTATTTTTCATTATAAGTTTACTATTTTTTTTAATTGACAATTCTATTCCACAGCCAACTTTTATTTAATGGAACAAGCCATTCATTTTCTAATTTTTCTTTCGTATCCACTAAGTTGTTAAACAACAAGGTATCCGTTTCAATGTAGCCTTTTTCTAAAGCATATTTTACTTGATTCATTGGCAATTGTTCTGCCTTGTCTTTCACTAAAAAAGTAATAGTCAATCGGTCAAATAAATCAATACTGTATTGGCGCTCAATACTTTTAATCAATCGAGTCATTCCATCAGTACTGCAACCACCCACAGCACAATTGGTTTCATCGGCAACGACAACAATAAATTGATGATAAACTATTTTTGCCCATGATTTGACATCATCGCCATGCGATTTCCATTGAACATAAAAATTATACAGTTGCTCATTAATTTCTAATTCTTCTTGTGCTCTAAAAGCACGATTGCATTGAAAAATCCAAACTCTAGAGTGGGGCGAAAGGTCTTGGGGTATATTTAAGTTCATTTATGAAATAGTTTTTTATGTAATTTGATAATAGCAGCATCTCCTTTGGAATCGTCCCAAAAAGTAAACAAACTAGTCATTAAAATTGCTTGAAAAAGGATTGATTTTATTTCTTTATAAAAACCATTTTCAGGTTTAAAAAAATCAATAAAACTTAAAAGATATCCAACAATCAATTGAATTGAAAAAAAGAATAAGAAGTCTAAAATAAATTTCTTCCAACTCCAATTTCTAAAAATATCTTTTTTGTTTTCCATTAGTTGATCCCTAAAACATTTTTAAAGTAATCTAACGTAATTTTCAAACCTTCTGTTCGATTGACTTTTGGTTCCCATCCCAAAATATCTTTTGCCTTTGTGATATCTGGCTGGCGTTGTTTTGGATCATCTTGAGGTAATTCTTCATATACAATTTTAGAATTTCCACCAATTAGCTGTTGAATTTCTTCTGCAAATTCTTTTAATGTAATTTCATGCGGATTTCCAATGTTAATCGGGTAGGCGTAATCGCTTTTTAGTAATTTATAAATACCATCCACTAAATCTGCAACATAACAAAATGAACGTGTTTGAGAACCATCGCCAAAAACAGTAATGTCTTCGCCTTTTAACGCTTGGCTCATAAAAGCTGGTAATGCACGACCATCGTCTAGTCTCATTCTTGGCCCATAGGTATTAAAAATGCGCACAATTCTTGTTTGTAAGCCATGAAAAGTATGATAAGCCATTGTTATCGCTTCTTGAAAACGTTTTGCTTCATCATAAACACCCCGAGGTCCAATTGGATTTACATTTCCCCAATATTCTTCTGTTTGTGGATGAACTAAGGG
>CANHNT010000097.1 GCA_947461985.1 Bacteroidota bacterium
ACCATAATTTAGCTGTAAGAGTTTACGGTGGAAAATTATTTATTAGTCATATTAAAACTCCTTTAGGGAAAGAATTTTATTTGCTAAATCTTCCTTATTTATTAAGCGCTCAACTCACAGAATATTTAGATTGGTTTGAAGATGAAGTTGCTAAAATGAAATAGAAATTTCTACATAAAGTTGTAAACATATACTGTTTTACAAGAAGGAAAAGCCTTTATATTTGACATAATCATTCTTGTTTTTACTAAATGATTAGGGTAGTAGCTAAACACTAAATGTACTTTCATTTTGTTGTTTTCTTTCCACATAATATCTAGTAATTCATGTTGTTCATTATAGGTATAATCAAATACTTCATAACTTCCTTTAAAATAGTTTATCAAAATGTGGTTGTCTTTCATCGTCTGACGATAAGCCATATTGGTATCACCTTTTTCATTGATAAATATTTCATTTTCTAATTGTTTATTAACGTTGTAATTAAAAATCATTTTACCAATAGATGAAAATTTCTTTTCTATAATATTTTTTCCATTGTAAGAAAATGTTTCATTATCTACTTTTTGTGTGATTTCATTTTTTCTGATGACCTCAATTAATTGATTAGATGCATTAAATTTTTCAATTAATGAATAATTAGAATTGTTTTTATTACTTCCTTCAATTCTTTGAGAATAAATCTTTTCTGAAGAAGAAATGGAAACTATTTTTTTAGCATTAATTGTATCTGATTGATTGTTTCTCAGTTGAACATCAGCTAACGTAATTTCATTTATTTTTGGTTGAATATTTTTATAAATTAATTTAAAATTTCTCGGAGTTTTTTCTAATGTAAAAAATGATGCAGTATATGATTTTACTTTTTTAGAAAGTAATATATCATCATTCATATCTAAACTAAAAAGCAATGAAAAATTGGGCTGATGAGCAATTAAAATACTATCTGTATTTAACTGAAAAGTTTTTGTTTGTTGTGTTTCAGAAGTAATATTTTCTTTACAAGAAAAAAAGAATGCTACCCCTAAAAGTAGCATACTGTATGGTTTTAAATTTGTCATTTATTTTATTAGTTAGCTTATTTAGTCTTTGTGATACTTTGAGTTTTAGTGCCTTAGTGGCAAAAATCATTATTTAATCGCAGCAATGCCTGGTAACGTTTTTCCTTCAAAATATTCTAATAATGCACCGCCACCTGTGCTTACATACGAAACCTCATCAGCCAAATTAAATTTATTAATTGCAGCAACAGAATCACCTCCACCAATTAAAGAGAACGCACCATGTTTCGTAGCCTCCGCAATAGCTAATGCAATGGCTTTGGTGCCACCTTGAAATTTCTCCATTTCAAAAACGCCCATTGGTCCGTTCCATAAAATTGTTTTAGAATTTTTGATGACATCACTAAAAGTTGCTATTGATTGATTGGCAATATCTAATCCCATCCAACCAACAGGAATATTATTATTATCAACGATTTGCGTATTCGCATCAGCCGCAAACTTATCAGCGATTACACTGTCTGTAGGAATTAATAGTTTAACCCCTTTTGCGGCTGCTTTTTTTACTAATTCATTTGCTAAATCTAAACGGTCATCTTCACACAATGAAGAGCCAATTTGATTCCCTTGTGCTTTTAAAAATGTATATGCCATTCCGCCACCAATAATGATGTTGTCTGCTTTTTCTAAAAGCATTTCAATAATTAAAATTTTATCACTCACTTTTGCACCACCTAAAATAGCCGTAAATGGTCGTTCTGATTGATGCAATACTTTTTCTGCATTCGCAACTTCAGCATCCATCAGCATGCCAAACATTCTATTTTCAGGTTCAAAAAACTGAGCGACAATAGCTGTAGAAGCATGTGCTCGGTGCGCTGTACCAAACGCATCATTTACATAACAATGGCCATAAGCGGCTAGTTTTTTTGCAAACTCCACATCGCCTTTTTCTTCTTCTTTATAAAAACGTAAATTCTCTAATAGTAATACTTCACCTGGTTGCAAAGTTACGGCTTCATGAACAGCTTCGTCTCCCATGCAATCTCCTGCAAATTTTACGGTAGCTCCATCTAAAATTTTTATTAAATGCAACAATATATGCTTCAACGAATATTTATCTGTTGGTCCTTCTTTTGGTCGGCCTAAATGCGACATTAAAATAACGCTTCCACCATCGTTTAATATTTTTTTGATGGTAGGCACAGCAGCCTGCATTCTTGTGTCATCTGTAATTTGAAATTCAGCATTTAAAGGCACATTGAAATCTACACGGACTAATGCTTTTTTTCCATTGAAATTGTATGAAGTAAATTTTGACATAATTTTTTTATTTGTGCGCAAAATTAAGCATTCAACTTCATAAATAAAATAGATTAAAATTCGAAAAATTAGGGATTACTTTTTCTTTGTTTTTGCATCTTTAGATTTCGGATCGTCTTTTTTCTTCTCTTTTTTTTCTTTCTTTTTCGCTTCTTTTTCAGCATCTTTTTTGGCATCATCTGCTTTGTCTAATGCGATATACTGTTTGTATTGAGCAGGCGTTAAAATGCGTTTAAATTCTTTATCACGAAGGCTTTGAGCGATGTCTTTTTGTTTTTTCTTATCTTTTTTAGAATGTTCTTTTGTGTCATATTTATCGATGCTTTGATAAATTTTCAAATTGGTAGAATATATTAAGGCATCTTGCTCTTTCGTCAATTTTAATGATGTAACAATTTCAGTTGTTTTCTTTTTTGCTTTTTCTTCAGGTGTTTTTTTATTTTTTTCTTGTGCAATCAATAACGAACTAATATTCATGAATAGGAATAAGAAAAGTAATTTTTTCATTTTTTTATTTTATCAAATGTACAAAAACCAATTATTATAAAAATTAAAAGTTGGCTTTTAATCCTAAATTAAAACTCAATGGCATATTGGGTCTATACCCTTGGGGTAAGTTGGCTATAATGGCTTTGTTGTTTGTAATATTATTTATTGTTGAAAATAGAGTAAAATGTTTATTAAATTTATAGTTGGCAGACACATCCATTATTAAAAATCCTGCAATTGAATTTACCTCATTGTATTTTGTAATTTCATTGGGTAGAGCAACATTATCTTGTCCTGGTTTTGTTCTTGTTTCACCTGTATAACGACCAATGAGAGTCGCGTTCAATTTTTTATTTTCAATACCAATACTAGTTGTTAATAAATGTGGAGTTATAAATGGGATTAAATCGTTTTTATTTATAGTACCGTTTCCCCAATCGCCACCTCCATTTACGAATGTTTCTTGAAATCTTGCATTGGTATAGGTATAAGCAATGCTAATTGGTAATTTTAAGCTCGATTGTATATTTTTTTTGTGAAGAAGGTCGTACTCCATTCCAAGTTCTACTCCTTGAATCTTAGCATTGCCTGCATTAAACATTTCGCCGGTTCCTGCTCCACCACCAGATATATTATCTGAGCCTAAAATGTTTTTATAATTGTTTAAAAATCCTACTAATTGAACATTTAATCCACTATTATTGTAACGATATCCTATCTCATAGTTTAGAGATGATTCAAATTTAGCTTGTGTAATTGTGCTTGTTAAAGAGGGCATCCCTGGTGGTGAAAATCCTTTATGAACACCACCAAATGCACCCATATTTGTGTTTATCTCATAATTTAATCCTATGCCTGGCAATAAAACGGATAAATTATTTTTGGCAGTTTTTAAATTTGTTCCAAGTCTGGCATTGTCAACTGTTCCATAGTTTTGAAATTCTAAAAGTATGTTTTCATAACGGATTCCAGGGCTTACTTTTAGTTTTTTGTAGCTTATGTCATAGCTAATAAAAGTTGCTAAACTATTTGCACTTCGAATTTGGTTTTCTTGATTTCCTTTTGGTCCAACTGCTGTTTGTATCATGGTGCCATTGGTCATTTGGTAAGTAGATTGAGTTGCGTATCTATCTGCTTGGTCGGTGTGGTAACGAATACCCATTTGTAATTTGTGTATTATGTTTTTAGTATTAAAATAATATTGTGCAGTAGATTGTATTCCTTTCGAATCATACATTCTTGCAGCACTTTGATAACCTACTTCGCCATTTATTTGCCCTGTCATTATTTGATAAGGCAATGGATATGTTGAAGGCTCACCTAAAATGGCATTGATACTTTGTCCTCCAAATGAATTTGCTCTAGCCCAATCTCTAAATGTATTGCTGTAATAAGCAGTTGTATTTATTGAAATCTTTTTGGTTGGTATAATTGTATGTGTTAAAGAAATATGATTATGGTTCAAGTTTAAAACATCCCTTTGAGTACCTGCATAACGCCTATTTGGATTTGCTTTAAAGTCTTCGTAGGTTAAACCTAAATATGTTTCATTGCCGTTTTCAGTAGTATTGAGTATTTTTATTGTAATTGATTGAGTTATTTTGGCCTTTTCATCTGTATGCCAACGCATTTTTCCCATAACATCTCGTCTGTCAAAACCTGTATTATTACCATTGTCTAATTGTTTAAAACCATTACTTGCAATCCGATTAATTTCAAAAACATAATCGAAATTTTTTCGACTATCACCCACCCAAATTCTTTGTTGATTGGTTGCAAAACTACCATATGATATTTGAGCAAAGCCTTTAAAAACATTCGGAATAGTTGTGGATACTAAGTTAACAGCTCCTCCAATAGTGTAGGGGCCATATTTTATTTGACTACTTCCTTTTAAAACTTCTACACTTTGCATACGAGCAAAAGTTGGAAAATAATATGCTGACGGATCGGCATAAGTGGCAGGAGCAATCAGAATGCCGTCTTCCATTAATGTAATTTTGGAACTTCTGTTTACAGGTGTGCCTCTCAATCCAATATTGGGTCTTAATCCAAAACCTTCCTCATCTCTAATATTTACACCTGGAATTACTCTTAAAACATTGTTGATGTTAGGTTGGTTAAGTTTTTCCAATTTACGGAGGCTAATGTATTGCCCTGAACCTGGTATAGATTTCGCTTTATCTCCAACAATCGTTACTTGTTCAATGTTTTTTACTTTGAGTGTATCTTGTTCTAATTGTTGTGCATATGTTGAAATACTAATTAACAGTAAGGCTGCTACTAAAATTTTTCTCATTCTTCTATTTTTAAAAACTTAATATTTATTAAGCAGCAAAACTAAGTAGAAGATAATGCTTGAATTTTAGTTAATAGGAAAAGTGTTTTAGTTATTGGGAAAAACTTGCTTAATTTGTTCGGTTGGTGATATGCCAAAAAAGTTTTTGTACGATTGGCTAAAACTACTTAAAGATGAATATCCAACAATATATGATATATCGGTTATATTAGGATTGATCGTTTGCAGCAAATGCCTTGCTTTTTTCATTCTATTTTCTTGAATAAATTCAAAAATAGTTTGTTGAAAAACTTCTTTAAAACCTTTTTTTAGATAACATTGATTTGTGTTAACATGATTTGCAATAACAGGAATAGTTAAATTTTCTCCTAAATTATCCAGAATAAACTTTTTTGCTTTTTGAATTTTTTCTAATTCAATGGGTTTGTTTAAAATACCACAACTGTCGCATCCTAACTGAAATATTAAATTGTTTTTTTGAGATTGATAGAGCAAAAATAAAATTGTGCTTTCTAAAAATATTTTTTTATGAATACCATTTAGTTTACAATTTATAATTTCTAAAAGTTTTGATTGTGTATTGCAACAAATAGTTTGTTCTGCAATATTAATATCTATAGGTTCGTTGTATTTTTCGAAATAGTCTTTTGCAAATCGGATATGAAATTCGTAGTTGTTTTCAGTTAAATCAAATAAGCAATCATTCGCATCAAGACCAAATGTTAAGTATATATATGATTCGTCTTGAGTTGTTTTACAAAAAGACGTAGTAGTTTTAGCATTGACTTTAAAAGATAGATAAATAAAGTCATTAACTTGTTCCATGGGGCAAAAGTACACTTTTTAGTAAATGTTAAAAAATAAAAATATCAATATTAAGCTAAAAGAAATGCCAATGAAGGAATTCATTATTTTGAAACTTAGTTTGCTTTCATTTTCTGTAAACAAAAAAACGGCTTCAATTTGAAGCCGTTTTTTATTTATTTTATAAATGGAATTAAGCCATTTTGTTTGCGAAGTAATGCAATGTTCTTACTAATTGACTTACATAACTATTTTCATTATCATACCAGCTTACTGTTTTTACTAATTGAGCATCTCCAACAGTCATTACTTTAGTTTGAGTAGCGTCAAATAATGATCCGAAAGTAGTACCAATAATATCCGTGCTAACGATTTCATCTTCATTATAACCGAAACTTTCGTTTGCAGCAGCTTTCATAGCAGCATTAATTTCTTCTGGGGTAACTTTTTTAGACAATATAGTCGTTAATTCAGTTAATGAACCAGTGATAGTAGGAACACGTTGTGCAGAACCATCTAATTTTCCTTTCAATTCTGGTAACACTAAACCAATTGCTTTTGCAGCACCTGTTGAGTTAGGAACAATGTTTTGAGCAGCTGCACGACCACGACGTAAATCATTTTTAGGATGAGGAGCGTCTAATGTATTTTGGTCGTTTGTATAGGCATGAATGGTTGTCATGATACCTGTTACAATACCATATTGATCATTCAATACTTTTGCCATTGGCGCTAAACAGTTTGTTGTACATGATGCACAAGAAATAACTGTTTCAGTTCCGTCTAAAATATCGTGGTTAACATTGAATACAACTGTTTTCAAATCGCCAGTAGCTGGAGCAGAAATTACAACACGTTTTGCACCTGCAGTAATGTGCGCCATCGCTTTGTCTTTATCTGTAAAGAAACCTGTACACTCTAACACAACATCAACTGCATGTGCACCCCAAGGAATTTGAGCAGGATCTTTTTGTGCATATACCTTTATTTCATTTCCTTCAACTTGAATGGCGTTTTCAGTGCTAGTTACGTTATGATTAAAACGTCCTTGTGCAGAATCATATTTTAACAAATGTGCTAATGTAGCAGGACTTGTTAAGTCATTAATTGCAACCACCTCAATGCCTTGCATGTTATAAATTTGACGATAAACTAAACGACCGATACGTCCGAAACCATTGATGGCAACTTTAATTGTACTCATTGTTTTTCTATTTATGTTTTAAGTAAAAAAATTAATTGTGCAAAATTACAATCTATTAATGGTATTTACAATCATTATGAAAAAATAATGTATAAAATTTTGATAAATTAAAAATGTTGTTTTACATTTGCACTCCAAACAAATATGCCGCGTTGGTCAATCGGTTAAGACGCCTCCCTTTCACGGAGGAATGACGAGTTCGACTCTCGTACGTGGTACTAAAAATCC
>CANHNT010000098.1 GCA_947461985.1 Bacteroidota bacterium
AATAAGCTTTCTTAAGAAGCCGCTTTAGCTCAGTTGGTAGAGCAGCTGATTTGTAATCAGCAGGTCGTCGGTTCGAGTCCGATTAGCGGCTCTTTTTTTATTGGGTAGTTGACCGAGTGGCTAAAGGTGACAGACTGTAAATCTGTTGATGTAATGTCTACGGTGGTTCGAATCCATCACTGCCCACCACTTAAGCGGAAGTCGTATAGTGGCTATTACCTCAGCCTTCCAAGCTGATGACGACAGTTCGATTCTGTTCTTCCGCTCACTAAACCGATTGAATTTCAATCGGTTTTTTATTTTATAGTTCTTTTTATGATGTTTAATTTATCATTCAAAATTAAATATTCAAAAGTATATCGCCGTTGTGGCTCAGTGGTAGAGCACTTCCTTGGTAAGGAAGAGATCGAGGGTTCAATTCCCTCCAACGGCTCTTTATTCAATTACGAATGTTGAATTACGAATTACTAATTTTCTTGTAATATAATAAAATGAATTACGAATTACCTATTTTTCTTGAATAGCTTATTAAATCATATTAATCATTCAAAATTATTTTCGTAATTTGAAATTGAAAATTCGTAATTGAATTAAACTATTGCATAACGCTTTTAGCAAGATAATAGTTTTTTACCCAAGCCGGTAAAAAATAAATGATTGTAGTGAAAAAGAAAGCTCCATAAATATCGTACGAATAATGAACCCTCATAGATAATATCATAAAACTCATTAATATTGTGGCAAATCCAAAATAATATTTAATCATTTTGTTTTCGGAACATAAAAAATATAGCCAAATGCTAGCAACATGCCCACTAAAAAATAAATCTTTAGTTAAAGGAGAATATCGAGGATAAACCGTGTTTTCTAAAAAAACATCTCTAAGTACAATCATTCCAATAGGTGGCTCAAGCGCAATGCATAAAATGCAAATTTGTCGAACAACAGCCACTAAAAAATGCATTTCAATAATTCGTACAATTACTTTTGGTTTATGTAAATGAGCAAGAATGACAATTGTTAAGCTAGAATAAAGTAAAATGAAAATAAAAAATGAAAAATCAAAACTGGGAATTATTTCTAATAATTTGTCATTAAGTAAAATGCCTTTTCTCATTTCAACATAATTCCCTAATTTTTGAGTGATTGCAGAATATACGAAAAACAATCCTGGGGTGATTACTATTTTTAATAAAAAATTTCTATCTGACAAAGCAGATTTCCATTCTCTAAGAAATAAGTTAATATGGTTTTTTAAAAAAGACAATGTTTTAATAACGTTAATTTTACTTTAAGTTAATATTATATTGCGAATGTAACGTTTTTTATTTTATAAAAAAGAGTTGGCATGTTAGTGATTTGATAATATTTTTAAGCAAATTAAAATAAAATGCGTAAAAAACTTTTGAATTGTTATTTTTGTGAAATTAAATTATTTATATGCGTGAGATAGCTTTTAGACAGGCCTTAAGAGAAGCAATGCAAGAAGAGATGCGTCGTGATGAAAATGTGTACTTAATGGGTGAGGAGGTTGCTGAATACAACGGAGCCTATAAAGTAAGTCAAGGAATGTTGGCAGAATTTGGGGAGAAAAGAATAATTGATACACCTATTGCCGAATTAGGTTTTGCCGCCATAGGAGTTGGTTCTGCATCAAATGGATTACGACCTATTGTGGAATTTATGACGTGGAATTTTGCGGTGTTGCCTCTAGACCAAATTTTAAATCATGCATCAAAAATGTTAGCCATGAGTGGTGGCCATTTCGGTTGTCCAATTGTATTTAGAGGGCCAAATGGATCTGCAGGTCAATTAGGAGCTCAACATTCAGTGGCATTCGAAAATTGGTATGCCAATATCCCTGGTTTAAAAGTAATTTCAGTATCAAACCCTTATGATGCAAAAGGATTATTAAAAAGTGCTATTCGGGACAACGATCCAGTCGTTTTTATGGAAAGTGAAGTCATGTATGGCGATTTAGGTCATGTTCCTGAAGAAGAATATTTGATCCCAATTGGGAAAGCTGATATCAAACGTGCAGGAACTGATGTTACTATTGTATCGTTCAACAAAATGATGAAAGTTGCTTTAGGTGCTGCCGAAGAATTACAAAAAGAAGGAATTAGTGCTGAAGTTATTGATTTGAGAACGATTCGACCGTTGGATATTGATACGATTATTACATCTGTTAAAAAAACAAACAGATTAGTGATTGTAGAAGAACAGTGGCCTTTTGGTAGTGTTTCTACTGAAATTACATACCGTGTTCAACGAATGGCATTTGATTATTTAGATGCACCTATTCGTAGATTATGCAGTGCAGACGCTAGTATGCATTATGCACCAACGTTAGTGGCTGCTTTTTTACCAGACATAACTAAAGTGGTAAAAGCAGTTAAAGAAACAATGTATTCTGTTAAATAATAAATGAAATGTAATTTAAAGAGAGGCTATTATAGTCTCTTTTTTTATAACATAAATATACCTTAAACATACAATATGAAAAAAAATAGTTTAGTTACAATCATACTTATATTTTTTGCTTTAGTTACTTATGGGCAAACTAATATTAAACATAAAAAAAATAAAAAAAAGAAAGCTAAAATAAGTTCTGTAAAAGAGATTCCTATTCATGGTCAGTGGGTTTTAGAATCTATTGAAAAGGAGTTTAATACGTTAACAAATAGGACTAAAAATTCGGTGATTCAAATTGAACCCAATCTTTTAAAATTTAATGGAAATGGAGGATGTAATAGCATCGGTGGAAATTTGAAAATAGAAAAAAATAATATAAAATTTTCTAATATTATCCAAACAAAAATGTTTTGTGAAAACATGCAACAAGAAGACTTGTTTTTAAGATTACTTCAAATGGCTACTCAATATAAAATTTCAGGAGGTAAATTAATGCTTTATAAAGATTCTAATTTATTGATGACTTTAGAACGTACCCATTAATTAAGGCTACATATTTTTAGATTTAATATCGCTTTTACAAATTGATAAACAAACAATCTAAATGAAAAAGACCGTTGCCAAATATGGGAACGGTCTTTTTTTTATTTGAACAATATTTAAAATATTAGTTGCATTTTTCAATCATTTCTTTTGCTTGAGCAGCGCCCCAATTAGGCATTAAATCATTTAATAATTTAAATGAATCATACTTTTGAATTGAGGTTAAAAATAATTCTTTTGCTTTAGCTTTTCCTCCACCAAACGCTTCAGGGGTGTAAAAAGCCGATTGAGCTTGTAAGAAATAAATTCTTGGATTTTCAGGATTTAATTTTTTTGCTTGTTCTAAAAATTTTGCAGATTCCATTCCGAATTTCATACCTCTAGTCATAGGATCAACTCCAATTCTTGTGCTTTTTGAAAACGCTTGAAGTACCATTAACTCATCATTTGAATTAATCAACAGTGCTTGATTTAAAGTTTCATCTGCTTTATCTAATAAACCATCTACCAAACTTTTGTCTTTCGATAACATAGCTTGCATGATTGATGTATAAGCAGCATAATATTTAGGCAGCCATTCTTTAGTCTCAGCTGATGCAATTCGATCAAACCCATTTTGTACAGGCACAAAACCTTCTGCAGATTGAGCCGCACCCATTTTTATAATTAATCCTTGCATTGTGTTTTTATATGCATCAGATTGTGCATATGTACACATACTCATTGCAACTAAACTTAAAGAGAATATTATTTTCTTACCCATACTATTTATAATATTTTTTTTGTGTTCTTGAATTTTCGATTTCATTTTAGTATTTTTTTACATTCCAAATATCAAACTATTTTTTCAAAAATGATTGATTTTATTTGTTAACTTTTTATTTAACAAGCTTTGTGTATTAAAAATAGAATAACTAAAGGAATTTGAAAATTGTATAATTTATTATTTTTAAATAAATGTTAGTATTTTACTTTCATTCTCAATAAAGATAAGAAATAACGCTGTATGATATTCCAGTGAAAATGTTGGCCTATTGATTTCTATTAGTCAGCTATTAAAACTGTTTAATAAGATTAAAATACTCCACACTTTTTTTCAGTTTGTACAAAGGAAGTGTTGTCATTAATTCTTTAACTTTTTCTTCGTCAATATCTTTGAAAATTAAAACTGCACCATTTCGTTCTTGTCTTAAAAACAAGTTTTCTAAAATTCCTTCCTCTTTCCACTTTGCAACAACTTCTTGCTCGTGTTTTATTATTTCTTGAAAATTACTTGGAATATTTTCCATGTCTAATGTTAAAATTGCTTGTACTCTGTTCATGTTTTTTTTCTATTTTATGTGATTCACTTGTAAATGTAAATGATAACTTTGATTTTGCAAGCAATAGCTAAAAATAGCATCGTAAGCTAAAGCAAAGTATTCTGTAAATCAATTGGTCAAGAGTTTACTGTTTGATTAGGCAGCTTACATAAATGAAACTTTCGCTTCCTATTTGTTCGCCTATGCCATTTTATTGAATGTCAGTTTCATTAAATAAAATGTTTTCAATATTGTCCTCTATGTCTACTGCGTCAGCATTTATTTCATTTTCTATTTTCAATTGCTTTTCACTTGCTGGTAATTCTTGAACATTTATTAATTGCCTTTCAATGGCTCTTGTTCTTACTCCTGCTTGGTCAATTGTATTTGTAGCCTCCTGTAATTTCTTTTTTGTTTTTTCTAATATGGTTCCAAATTTACCAAATTCTGTTTTTACGACTCCCAAAATATCCCAAACTTCACTGCTTCTTTTTTCAATAGCTAATGTTCTGAAACCCATTTGTAAACTATTTAATAATGCGCTCAATGTTGTTGGTCCTGTTATTGTGATTTTAAAATCTTTCTGTAAAAGTTCAAAAAGTCCTGGTGTTCTCAATACTTCTGCATATAAACTTTCAAAAGGCAAAAACATGATTCCGTATTCAGTTGTGTTCGGTGGGTCGATGTATTTTTCTTTAATATCTTTTGCATTTTTGATAATCGAGCTTTTAAATGCTTTCCTTAAATTTTCTAATTTTACAGGGTCTCCTTCATCGTAGGCATCCACAAGTGCTTCATAATCTTCTTTGGGAAATTTAGAATCAATGGGCAACCATAATGTTTTATCTAGACTATTATTATTGGGTAGTTTTATTGCAAACTCAACATTTACACCACTACCAACTTTTGTTTTTACATTTTTTTCATATTGCTCATTAGTCAGTAAGTCTTCCAGAATATTTGCTAATTGGTATTCGCCCATTATACCCCTTGATTTTACATTCGTCATTACTTTTTTAATGTCGCCTACGCTAATGGCAAGTGTTTGCATTTCGCCTAAACCTTTGTGCACTAATTCTAATCTGTCACTAATGAGCGTAAATGAGTCATTAAACCTTTTATCAAGCGTAGTCTGTAATTTTTCATCAACAGTGACTCTCATTTCTTCTAATTTTTTATGATTATCTTCTTGAAGAATTTGCAATTTTTTTTCTACCGTTTCTCGTATTTTGTCAAGTTTATTTTCGGTATCTGTTTTTGTTTGTTCTTGTTTTTGAAGTAAATCATTAAATTTATTTCGTTGAAGTTCGTTGAATTCATTTGCACTATTTGCAGATTTTTCTTCAAATGATTTTAACGAACTGGTCATTTCAGTTCTATTTTCCTTTGCAGAATTCAAAATTTGCTCACTGAAATTTTTGATAGAATTGCTTAATTCTTCTCTTGAATCTTTTGAATTTTTTTGAATTTCGTCTCGATTACTCGAAAATTCTGTTCGAATGAGTGGGTCAATTTTTGAAACGTCCAGATTTATTTTGACAATTTCATTTTTCAATTCGTCCGAATTGAAGCTACTCTTTTTCAAAAGTGTAGCTAATAAATTGGCGACTAATAAAATTAGTCCAAGTAGAAGTAATATTTCAGTTGTTGACATATCGTTTTAATTTTTAGTAGACCATTTAGAACTGCATTATTCTTCAATAGTAAAAAAGTATTTTACATATCTATTCAAATTTAAAAAACGAATAAATCTTGTCTTCAATGCAATTTCAGCTTTCATTCTTTTTTCAAAAATAGGATAAAAGTTATTCGCAAAACTAGCCTCCTCATTGGATAATTTTTGATCCGCAAATTTTTCTTTTAAATAAATAAGCATGAATTTTTCAAATGACGTTTTATATCGAACATCCACTACTTGTTTGGCAAATTGTAAAAATGTTTTTTGTTGGCGTTCTATTTGTAATTGATGCAATAAAAAGGATGCCGCTTTAAAGCTATAATAGGATTTAGATTTTGTTGTTTTTGCCGTTTTTATTTTTAGTTTATAAAATTGATATGTAAAATAAGGAAGCATTAAAATTAATATGGAGAGGAGCAAAAATCCAATTAATATTCGTTGAATGTAATAAGTGAAAGGGCGTTCTATTTTTTCTTTTTGAGTTTCTTTTTGTTTGGCAATTTCTTTTGATAAATCTTTGATATACACTTCATCTGTCGGAATATTATCAGGTAATTTATTCAATAAATCGGATGCATTTTTTTCGGTAGAAAATTGTTTTAATTTTTCAGCATACGAAACGACCATCACATCATCGCCTTTTTTTAGTTGATTTATATTCACCAAAATACTGTCCTTCCATATTTGTGTTACTTTCAAATCAAGCGAAATATCTTTTTTTATTGCTTCATATTCCACATCTTTAAACACTAAATGAGTTAAGCGCATTTCTGCTAAACGCTTTAATGTATCAATGGAAATCATTTTACCCATGCCAGCAAAAATGGCATTTGGTGGTTGCATTGGAGGTGTGCCATCGGGCTTAGGAGATTGTTGCGCTTCATCGTTTCCAACAGTGGTATCAAAGTCTATCCAACCATATTCAGGAAAATAAACTTGCACCCATCCATGCGATTGATCTTCGTAAAACCAATACCAACCTTTGTTTTTATCAC
This sequence comes from Bacteroidota bacterium, assembly GCA_947461985.1. Classification (GTDB taxonomy): domain Bacteria; phylum Bacteroidota; class Bacteroidia; order Chitinophagales; family Chitinophagaceae; genus OLB11. The sequence continues at coordinate 6,933 of CANHNT010000098.1, forward strand.
TTCTATCCACCGTTAAAAAGCCTGTAACAACACGACTGGGAATATGCATTGATCGTAATAAAAAAACGGTTGCTGCTGCATAGTAAGCACAATAGCCTTTCTTGTTTTCAAACAAAAAATAAATCAATTTTGAAGCACCCGGCAAACCAGGAATTCCGGGGTTGTCGGTGTAAGAATATACTTGTTCGCCCAATGCATTTCGTTGTAAAAAATAATCTCTAACGGCAAGCACCTTGTCAATTGTAGTTGCTTTGCCTTTGGCTAAACTATCCGCTAAACGTTTTATAGGTGCATATTGCCCGGTGGATGGAAATGAAGTATAATAATTCATAAATTCATCCGAAAGCAAATTAGTTGATTTTGCTTTTCGTAAGGTTTCAAATCGCTGTTGTTGAAACTGCACAATTTCAGG
>CANHNT010000099.1 GCA_947461985.1 Bacteroidota bacterium
CAAGTCGGCTAATTCTTCTGAAATTTATTTAGGAGGTTTTAATATTCCGCAAGGATCAGTAACCGTGAATGCTGGAGGAACAAAACTGACCGAAAACGTTGATTATACGATTGATTATGGAATAGGTAAATTAAAAATCATTAATTCTGGGGTTTTAAGTTCAGGTATTCCTATTAATATTTCGTACGAAAACAGTGCCACTTTTGGGGTGCAAGTGCAAAACTTTTTAGGCGCTCGGTTAGATTACTTCATCAACGACAAATTCAAATTTGGAGGTACGATGCTTAGGTTGTCTGAAAGGCCATACTTCAATAAAGTAACCTATGGCGATGATCCTATAAAAAATACGGTTTTAGGTTTAGACGTAAACTATCAAAATGATTTACCCTCCCTTACTAAATTTTTAGATAAATTACCGGTTATTAATACTACCGCTCCCTCAATGATTAATACAAGTGCTGAGGTTGCTAAATTAATTCCAGGGCACAGTCGTTTTATTAATGAAAATGGAGAAGGCAGAATTTTTATTGATGATTTTGAAGGCACTCGAAGCGGTTACGATTTAAAATTCCCTGTTACAAGATGGTTTTTAGCCAGTGCACCTCAAAATGCAATCGATAAAACGGGTGCTGTTTTATTTCCTGAAGCAACGTTAGTCAATAATTTAAATTACGGAAAAAACAGAGCCAAATTGGCTTGGTATAATTTAGACCCTTGTTTGGTCGATAAAAACCAATCGTGTATGCCCGAGCATATTAAAAACAATGATACCTCCATTTTATCAAATCATTATTTAAGATTGATTCAGCAACAAGATGTATTTAAATTAAGATCAGCCACAGCTTTACAGGGAAATTTAACCACTTTAGATTTAGCTTTTCATCCTGATGAAAGAGGCCCTTATAATTTTGATGGTTCTAACATTGATCAAAATGGGAAATTATTAAATCCTGCAAAAAGATGGGGAGGTATTATGCGTTCAATAGAATACAGTGATTTTGAAACATCCAATGTTGAGTTTATTGAATTTTGGTTGATGGATCCCTTTATCAATAAACCCAATGCATCACCCGGTTCTTTTTATATTAATTTAGGAAATATTTCGGAAGATATCTTAAAAGATTCAAGAAAGTTTTTTGAAAACGGTTTGCCATTTCCTGCCAATAGCTCAAAAGTAGATACCACAAAATGGTCGAATATTCCAAAATTTCAACAACAATTAACCCCTGCATTTGATAACGATGCCGATGCTAGAAAATTGCAAGATGTGGGTTATGATGGAATGAATGATGCTGAAGAAGCAGTTCGTTTCAAAGATTATTTAGATGAAGTAAAAGCCAATTTTGGAGCAACATCTGCTGCTTATAACTCGGCATTAAATGATCCTTCAAATGATGATTATCATCACTTTAGAGGTGCCGATTATGATGGTAATAAAGTACATCCATTGGTTCGATATCGCAATTATAATAATCCTCAAGGAAATTCGCCAATAACAGAAGCGAATAATCAGTTCTCCAGTTCATTTACGAACACTCCTGAATCTGAAGATATAAATAATGACAATACATTGAATGAAAATGAGCAATATTTTCAATATCGAATAGATATCAAACCAAATATGCAAGTAGGTGAAAATTTTATTGTAAATAAAATAGAGCCTATGGTTACCATGCCTAATACAAATGTAGAAAAAGAAACTTGGTATCAATTTAAAGTTCCAATAAAAGAATTTTCTGATCGAGTAGGGAATATTTCTGATTTTAAATCCATTCGTTTTATGCGTATGTTTTTAAACGGATTTCAAGACAGTGTGATTATGCGTTTTGCTCGATTGGAGTTAGGTAGAAATACTTGGCGAAAATATAATTTCTCTTTAAGAAATCCAGGAGAAATTGTACCCGATGTGGATGCCAATTCAACGTTGTTTAATTTATATTCAGTCAGTTTAGAAGAAAACAGTAGTCGTTCACCCGTTCCTTACGTTTCACCTCCAGGCGTTCAGCGTCAGCAACAACAAGTATCCAACGGGCAAAGTACGTTTCAAAATGAGCAAGCGCTTTCAATTCAAGTTTGTGGCTTACAAGATGGCAATGCAAAAGGTGCATTTAAATCGTTAGGCATGGATTTACGTCAGTTTAAAGAAATGAAAATGTATATTCATGCCGAAGGTGTTGATGGCGAATCCCCTTTGCAAAATGGAGATTTAAGGGCATTTATTAGATTAGGAAGTGACTTTGTTTCAAATTATTATGAATATCAAATTCCGTTAAAAGTAACTCCTGCAGGCTCTTTTAAAGCAGATGTTATTTGGCCTGCTGAAAATGAAATGACGATAGACATTGAACAATTAATTGCAGCAAAACAAAAAAGAAATTCAAGTGGTGCAAATTTTGCCATTCCATTTGAAGTTCAAGACGGATCGGGTCATTTTATTAGAGTATTAGGAAATCCAAATATGGGAGACGTTAAAATGGCGATGTTAGGCGTAGTAAACCCACAAAAAACCCCCAATACCCCCAATGATGATGGTGGGCCTAAGTGTGCTGAAGTTTGGTTTAATGAACTTCGTTTGAGTAATATGAACGAAGAAGGTGGTTACGCTGCCACAGGTAAAGTTGATTTGCAGTTAGCCGATATTGGAACCGTAAAAGTGAGTGGGAGTATGCATACTGCTGGTTATGGAAATATTGATCAAAAAATAAATCAACGGTATAGAGATAATTTTTCTCAATTTGATGTTTCTGCCAATATTAATGCTGGTAAATTTACTCCCAAAAATTGGGGCGTTCAATTGCCTGTTTTTGCTGGATATTCGCAAACAATAAGCAATCCTATTTATGATCCTTATGATTTAGATATCAAAATAACAGACAAAGTAAAAGGCTATACAGGTGCCCAAAAAGATTCTGTAAAAAAAATAGCACAAGATTTTACATCCATTAAAAGTGTGAATTTTCAAAATGTTAGAATTGCCCCTGTTAAAAATAAACACAAAGACCCTTGGGATTTGCAAAATTTTGATTTGAGTTATTCCTTCACTCAAACCAATAAACACAATTCGTTAATTGCAAATGATCAATTAGATGAACATCATGCTTCCATTGGATATACGTATGGTTTAAAAGCAAAATCGATTGAACCATTCAAAAAACTCATTCCTCAAAAAAGAAAATATTATCAACTTATACGAGATATTAATTTTAATTTAATGCCTTCTAATTTTACGTTTAGAAATAATTTAAACCGAACCATTGGCGAAACAGAAATCAGAAATATTGATGACGGTCCGTATAAAATAGCGCCTAACTTTTTTAAATTTTTTACTTGGAACAGAACATACAACTTAAGATGGGATTTAACTAAATCACTTTCTTTCGATTATTCGGCCAATAATAATTCGAGAATTGATGAGCCTTATGGACGATTAGATACGAAAGCTAAAAAAGATACTTTTTGGAATAATGTATATAAATTAGGTAGAAATACGAATTATACTCAATCGCTGAATGCCAATTACAACGTGCCTGTTAGCAAATTTCCATTGCTTGATTGGACCACATTACGAGGTAGTTATGCAGCTACTTACACTTGGACGAGTGCGTCACTTTTAGCCAAAAATTTAGGGAATATTGTGGGCAATACCCAAAATAAGCAAATTAATGGGGAGCTAAATTTTACTCAATTATACAATAAAAGTAAGTACCTTAAAATATTAAATTCGCCCAAAAAACCGATAAGCAATAAAAATAAAGCAAGTAGTAAAACGACCACGTCGAATGTGCAAAGTGATAAAAATCGAAAAGAAGAAAGAGACCCAATGGGATTAAAAGCCTCAAGACCTAAAAATGATGAACAAGTTGTAAGCAATACTAAAAATGCTTCTGGAGAAAAAATAGATGGGAAACCGGAAGAAACCGAACCAAGTAAAGACAAATCTAATAAAGACCGTGCTACTTTAAATAATAACCCTAATGCAAAAATAACAACAGCGCTTAAAAATGATAAAAGTAAAACAGATACTACTAAAAAAGCATCAATAGCAGCTAAAAAAGCCATTGAAATCAAAAAACCAAAAGTCAAAAAAGAATTTAATCCATCGACTGGAGTTAGGGTGTTAACCGGAATGTTATTGATGGTAAAAAGGGCCTCATTTAGTTACAGTGAAAATATGTCAACCACATTGCCTGGTTATATGGATAGTACTCAGGTTATTGGAATCAATTCAAATAACACCACAAATGTAGGATTGCCATTTGCATTTGGTTTTCAGCCCAATAGATTGTGGCTCGAAGGAAAGGGAAAAGACAATGTGCTCTCTAGAGATTCATTATTTAATGCTCCATTTCAACAATCATTCATGCAAAATTTTGATATGACGGTCAATACGGAACCGTTTAAAGATTTTAAAATAGATTTTAATCTTAAAAAAACATTTAATAAAGCCCATTCCGAATTATTTAAAGATACATTGGGAGGAGGCAATGATTATATCCATTTAAATCCTTACGAAACTGGGGGATTCAATATTTCTTACATTGCAATCAATACCTTGTTTCAAAAGAAAGGAGGCGATAATTTAACCGCTGCTTTTAAAGATTTTGAAAACAATCGAAAAGTAATTTCAGAAAGATTAGGGATTATAAATCCATACACGAATAATTTAAATGCACCGGAAGACCCTGAGTATAAAAAAGGATATACACGCTATTCTCAAGAAGTTTTAATTCCTGCTTTTTTATCTGCTTATACTGGAAAAAATCCTCAAAACTATCCTTTAGTAGATAATAAAAATGAAACCATTCGTTCCAATCCATTTAGAAATATTTTGCCTCTTCCAAACTGGAGAATCAATTATGGAGGGCTCGCTCGAACGAAAGCATTTAAAAATATTTTTCAAACATTTACGTTAACTCATTCATACACGGGGTCTCTATCGATGAATAGTTTCTCCTCATCATTGCAATACAGAGATACTTATGCATTAGGATTTCCTTCTTTCATCGATTCTGTTTCGCATAATTATATTCCTTATTTTATGGTTCCAAACATGACGATTACTGAAAATTTTGGTCCATTAATTGGAGTAGATGCGACCTTTAAAAATTCGTTGAATGTGCATGTCGAAATTAAAAAAGCGCGAACACTCAGCATGAGTTTAGTGGATTATCAATTGAGTGAAACCAAAAGTAAAGAAATTTCATTAGGGGGTGGAATTCGCTTGAAAGATGTAACTATCAACACGCCTTATTTTGGATTGAATAAATATAAAAGTGATGTAAATATCAAATTAGATTTAGGGCTTCGAGATGATTACACTACGATTAATCGTTTAGACCAACAAGTATCTCGTGCTACAAGGGGCCAAAAAGTGATTACTATTTCTCCTTCAATTGATTATTTATTAACTCAAACAGTAACCCTGCGATTTACGTATGATAGACGACAAAGTATTCCGTATGTATCTAATCAATTTCCGATTACCACCACAAGGGCTGGAGTTACGTTGCGTTTTTTATTAGGACAATAAAGGAGTTCTCTATTTTAATTCTACTATTCAATGGTTCGAATAAATTTAATTTCTTGAATAGAAAAATGCCATTATTCGTTGTTGCGACATTGAAACGCATTAATTGATACTCCCTGTATTCAATTTGTTTTCCATCCATCTAAAGCCTAAAAAAGAAATAAAACAAAGCCCAGCGAGTATCAACCAAAGTGCATTAAACCCTTTCCAATCAATCACATTTGTACTTAATAATGGAGATACTATGAGTGCAACAGACCAACTGATTGAATACAATCCCATGTATTGACCCATACTTACTTTAGGTGCTTTGTTGATCGCATAAGTACTCATAAACGGCATGGCAAACATTTCAGAAAAAGTAATCACAATAATAGAAATAACTAAAATGAATACACTCTGAAAAGGAATTAAAATTAAAAATGAGATTACCAATAAAAACACACCTAAGGCAATAAACTTAAATTGCGACCACCTGTTTTTTATATAATAAATCAGAAACATTTCGATGACCGCAACTCCTAAACCATTTAATCCCATAAGCAATCCAATATTTCGTTCTTTCATGTGATAAATTTTTTCAAAATAGAGCGGAAGGATCGTCATCATTTGAAAAAAACAAATGGCATAGAGGCACGTAAATAATAAAAAATACAAATACATTTTATCATGATATGGACTTGAAAGTTTTTTGTTTAAGGTAGTCTCCACCTCTTTTTTTACGACTACTTTTTTAGGAGGTTTGGGTAAAATAATAAAAATAAATAATGCTGATAAAATGCACGTCAATCCATCAGCCCAAAATAAAAAATGATAATTAATAGAAGCCAAAATACCACCAGCCAATGGGCCCAACATAAACCCCAAATTCATAGCCAAACGATTGAGTGCTATTGATTGAGTATAGGTTTCAGCAGTGGCATAGGTGCTTATGGAGCTGGTATTGGCAGGTCTGAAAGCATCGCCAGTAGCAGAAACTAAAAAAGTAAACAATGCAATTAATGCAAAACTTTGCATTTGTCCCAATACTAAAAGCATGATGCCACTGAGCAATAAACTCCAAATTAGGATAGGATAAAACCCAATTTTATCGACCAACTTGCCACCAATGAATGCGCCAAACAATGAGCCAAAGCCAAACATCGACATAATAATACCTGCATCAGGAATTGAAAACTGTTTTTCTTTTGTAAGGTATACACTCATAAAAAGCAATACCATAGACCCTATCCGGTTAATAAACATAGAAACGGCAAGTACCCATATTTGAGGACTAATACCTACGTATGCTTTTTTAAGCGAAGAAATTTTAAAATTCATTGAATGGCAAATGTAAAATAATACCACTTGAATTAATACAATAGCGCAAAGCTTTTTGACATAAAAATAGATTGCAAGGGTATTTAAGCAAATTTTAAATAAATAATGCTTGTAAAAAAAAGCTAATCAGACATTACTTTGCAAAATCCATATAGTCATTGCATCAAAGTGAAAATAAAATTGTTAAAGGCAATGAAATTAAAGAGAGAAGATAAATATTATAAAAAAATTAGAAATGCCGTTCATTTTTCTTTGTTAAATTTGCTAGATTATGAGTAACCACAAAATCATTTTTGCTACGCAAGATTATCAATATCTTCAAAACGAAATTATAGAAAATGGGTCGTTTCTAAAAGGAATTATCATTACCAAACAATTTCCTGATGGCGAAATTTATCATCAAATAGAAACCCAAGTTTTACAACAAAGTGTGGTGTTAATTGGTGGAACTATCGATGATAAAAACACCTTAGAATTATATGATTTAGCGC
>CANHNT010000100.1 GCA_947461985.1 Bacteroidota bacterium
AACGAGTATAAAATAAATAATAGCCGTCAGCACTTAGTTTGGCTGCACCATCTGGTAAGCCCGAATTTGGAGGATATCCCATGTTTTGAGCTTTCCTCCAATTCTGTATAGTGTCAAAAAGACTCACAAAAAAGTCTTCATTGCCACCCACATTACGAGTAAAAACGAGCGTTTTGCCGTCTAAACTCAATGAGGGTAAATATTCATTTTCTTTTGAATTAATACTATCTCCTAAGTTTTCAAAATTTACGCCAGCAATTGGATCCGTATTTACTTGATTAATTAATGTATATTTTAATTGATTTTCTGAAACGATTTTCATTTTTTCTGCATCAATGGTTGATACTGAAAAACGATTCATTATTGTTAATGCGAATGCATCGTCTTTATTATCGTTCATTTGATTTGCCAAATTGCATAAAGGCATAAACGACTCATTGGCATTAATATCAATTGCTTTATCAATATAAAATAGGCTGCTCGAGAAATCCTTTTTTTTATAATAAATTTCGGCTAATTTTAAATAAGAATTTAAGAAAAAGGGATGAGTATTCGTTGCAGTTTTATAACAATCAATGGATTTTTCAATTTTATTTTTAAAATATAAATCATCACAAACCGATATTTTTGGATATGTTTTCTTTAAACTATCCATTTTTTGTTGGGCAAAAAGAGTACCTGAAATAAATAAAAGAATAATTCCAAAATATTTTTTAGAATACCAACTGCAAAACTGGTTACAACTTTGTTGCGACTTAGTGGTCACAAGCAGGCGTTCAATTGTTTTCATTTATGTTATTAGAGTGCGAAAATAATCAATTCATTGTAGTTATGCTTGATTCTTTAAATAAAAATGGCTATTTCAAAATGAAATAGCCATTTATCATCTAAATATTATTTATTATTCTTTTGTAAATGAAACTGTTTGAGTTGCATTGTTCATGGAAACTAAAATTAAATAATTGCCATTAGTCATTCCTTTTAACGAGAGCGGAATGATGTTTGTTCCATCAATTATTTGTTGTTTACTCGACATGATAATTTTCCCAGTCAAATCAACCACTTTAATTTCTGCTTGTGCAAATTTGGTTGCATTAATTTGCAAATTCATTGTTTCTGATGCAGGATTCGGAAAAACAGATACAAAAGAAGGCGTAATTTTTTTATCAAATAATCCTAAAACATATCCGTTTGCAACCGCTTCATCAATTGTTGAAGTAGACGCATTTTCTATTTTTCCATCTGGTGCTAATAATAAACCGATTATATGTATTTTATTTTTCTTCCAAGAAGAAATATTGAATTTAAAATTATGAGCGTAATTACTGTTTGCTGAAACACTTGCTGGAAAAGCATTTGGCACACCACCAAAACTTGGAGCAATGGCACGAGCCACATGGTCATACTTCATTAAATTTGCAGGTACCGGATTCGGTTTTGTTTCATATCCACCCATTACGCCATTAGCACCTCCAGCATAAGCATTTGCTTGACTATAACCAGTTGTTCCTTTCACACTGTCTTCAACAAGCACACAAGCAATTTTATAATTGCCTGTAGCGGCTACCTTAAAGGTTGTGGAAACAGAAACTTCTAAATCGCCGTTTGTAGAATTATACGTTGCCCCATTTTTCAATTTAGCCACAGGGGTTAAAATAATGCGTTGCATAAAATCATTTCTGATGGTAGATGGGTCGTCTGCAATTCCTCTATCAGTTAAAGCACTTGGATATCCGGTAACGCCAGGTAATTGACCGTCATAAGTCGATAAGACCATTGGGTCGCCATTATGAACTGCGATTCCTTGAAAAAAACCTGCAAAATCTTTTGTCATATTTTCTAACATCACTGCACCACGTGGGCACCATTGACACCATGTTCCTGTTGCTTCTTCTGAAACTACTAATTTGTCTGCACCAGGTGTGGTTGGCGTAAATGTAATTGTTTTGCTATCATCAGCAGCATCGCCATCTGGCCCAGCTCCATTTACATTTGAAACCGTTGCTGTAAAGGTATTTAAACCAGCTATTAAAGAAATGTTGTTGGTTAAAGCAGCTACATAATTAGCGCCACTGGCAATATTTAATCCAGAAAAATTTTGAGGAGTATTGGTTCCATTAGCATTCATATTTAATGTAAAACTCGTAATCGCAGTTGTGCCTAAATTTCGAATGGTAACAGATGGTATTCTTGTTTGTGTAACCAAGCCATTTGCAATATTTAAATAGCCTACAGCCCCATTTTTAGCAGGCATTGTATAAGGAGTATATGCAAATGAAACATCATCTACCCAAAAAGCATCGGTTGTTCCTGTTGCATAATAATCTACAGAGGCAATATCGAAATCTGCATTTTGAAACTTACCTTTTGAAGTGCCGTTGATAAATAGTTCCCAATCATTGGTGTTTAAATTGGCGACTAATTTATATTCGAACCAAGCAGCCTGAGTATATGAAGTTGACAACACAACTTCCTTAGAATTTTGAATGTCAATGGTTCCATTGGTATTAAAAAAAGTATTTAACGTATATAAATTCCCCATGGTGGCGTTCCCTTGAAAATTAAAATAGCCACCTTTGCCAGAAGGTATTTTGAACCAACTCGTAAAGGTAAATGTTCCTTTGTTGTGCGGACCTTGAAATGGCAATACAATATCAGCAGGACCTCCTGTTGCAGAAGTCGATGAAAAGTAAAGTGAATTTGTGCCACTGTGTGCATCTGTATTTGTTACATTGATATCGTCTGCGCCACCTTGTGTTCCACTCCAAGTTGTCCATTGTGGCGACTGTGGTCCAAGAGGGCTTCCAACGGTATAGGTGTCGAAATTGTCACTGAAATTAATTTGTGCAAACAAACCACTTGTAGTTAAGCAAAGCAGAGAAAGTAAAATTTTGGATTTCATTTTTTATAAATTTTGCAACAAGATATAAAATATTAGCAGTCTATAAAAATATTTTTCAATAATTGAGAGGAAAGGTTGATTTTTATTTATGAAAAAGGCCTGAAGGCAAAAATTAAAAACAGCTCAAAACCAAAGAATAAATCATAATTTTAATTTTTAAAAATAAGTACATGAACATAAAATATTTAGTGGCCATTACAGGATTGTCATTTTTAGTTTCTTGTGATGAAGGAAGTGAAGATAAAACGCAAACTATAACCAAAGATGGTTCACTTGAAACAGAAATTGGAGTAACCCATTTAGATTCGTTACACGATATCATTATAACCAAACACAAAACTTGGGTTGGTGGTAATAATACCAATTCATTTATTCATATAGATACGGTGTCCTCTTTAGGAATGAAAAAAGAAGAAGCCGAAAACGAAAATGAAGAAACGATGGAGGTTACCATTCCTAAAGATTATGAAATATTTATCACTGTTAAATAATACATCTCTTGAAAAAAAGTAAACATATTCAACTCGTATTAATTACTGCATTACTGGCATCATGCAATACAAAAAAAGAGACCGAGTGGAGCGAAGGAAATAAAAAAGTTTATTTACGGAGCGATAGCACAGCACCCTATACCAGAACCCATTCTCCATTACTTTGGTATTTTGCCTTTCGTTCTTTTGGCATGATGAATAATGGACGATATGTGCATGGTGGTTATCATAGCAATGCCATACATCCACAAAGTAATTTTGGAAGTAATGGTTTTAAAAGCAATGTGAGTAGAGGTGGTTTTGGTAGAAGTGGTTTTAGAACAGGCTCATAAATTAAGCATTTTATAATGATACGAATTAATTTGCAACCACGAAATGCGTGGCAACAAAAAGTAGAAGAGTTAGGCTTTGGTTTTCATAGTACAGAAGGAACGTATTGGGACGAATCGGCTGCTTATATTTTTAAATTAAAAGAAATTGAAGCGATTGAAACAGCTACCAATAAAATTTGGGAAATGTGTTTAGAGGCTGTGCAACATGTGATTGATAATAAATTATATACTCAATTTGCAATTCCTTCTTTTATGATTCCATATATCGAAAAGTCGTGGAATGATGATGTGCCAAGCATTTATGGCAGATTAGATTTAGGCTATGCCAATGGGCAAATAAAATTATTGGAGTTCAATGCTGATACGCCTACATCATTATATGAAGCTGGCATTATTCAATGGTTTTGGTTGCAGGAATTTGATGCAAAAAAAGATCAGTTTAATTCGATACATGAAAAGTTAATTGCTTATTGGAGATATTTGAAACCTTATTTGCATGAAGGCATTTTGCATTTTAGTTGTGTAAAAGAGTCGTTAGAGGATTTAACGAATGTGGAATATTTGAGAGATTGTGCCATGCAAGCTGGTTTAGAAACTAAATTAATTTTTATAGATGAAATAGGGTGGGATAGTAACACACAACAATTTGTAGATGTTGAAGATGAATCAATAAAAAATATATTTAAACTGTATCCTTGGGAATGGTTGGCAAATGAGGCTTTTGGTCAAAATATTGTTGCAGATAAAAACAATACTCATTGGATTGAACCTGCTTGGAAAATGTTGTTATCAAATAAAGCAATACTCACTATTTTATGGAATCTTTTTCCGAATCATGAATATTTGTTGCAAACAAATTATATAGCCAATGGCATGACGAATTATGTAAAAAAACCTTTGTTGAGTAGAGAAGGTGCCAATGTTTCTATCATCAAAGAAAATAATTTAATTGAAGAAACCAAAGGAGAATATGGAGAAGAAGGTTTTGTTTTTCAAGAGTACATGAACTTAGAAAATGAATTTGGATTTACTGCATTAATCGGTTCTTGGATTATTGGAGGAGAAGCAGCAGGTATTGGTATTCGTGAATCGAAATCAAAAATTACAGATAATACAAGTCGTTTTGTGCCTCATTATATTGAGCATTAATTCATTATTTTAAAGGATGATAAGCATACACAATTTCATATTTTAAATGCTTATATTTCTTTCCAATTTCTCCTAATGAGAGTTCTGTTTTTTGTGGAGTAGGGTCACAAAAAGAATATTTTTCACCATTATAATCTATTGAATTGCCAATGGGTTTGTCAAATTTTACGGCCATCGATATATGTGTTGGATACAATACCGCAATCATTGGCAAGTTGTATATTTCCTTTATTAAATAAAAAAATAACGATGCCCGATCATCACAATCGCTGTATTTGTAAAGAAGAGTTTGCTCGGGTGATAATCTTTTTTCTTCGCCAAAATTTATTTGATCTGTTTCATACAAAAAAGCATGCCGAGTAAAATTCATAATATAATCTACACCTTCTTGTTGAGTTAACTCATTTAATTGTTTTTTCAATTCTGGAATTAATGAACTGTATGTTTCTTTACTGACAGGAATATTAAAATAGGTTTCAAAATCTACAACGGGGTAATTTTTAAAAATTTGTTGAATTTGTGGATTTAATTTAATGTGAAAATCATATTTTTTATTTTGATAATTAAATGAAAGTGTTTTATTGTCATATTCATTTTTTTGAAAATCAGGGAGTTGATTTATTTTGTAAGAAAATGATTTGATTGCATTTGGAATGTCAATTTTAACTTCTTCCATTGTTTCATTTTTAAAATCTATTTTTCCATAATCATGATAATTTAAGCAAATATATTGGTTGTTTTCTTTAGTATAAAAAGGTATTCCATAAATATTTTCATCACTTTTTACATAAAATAAAATATGATTTTTAGAAACCGAAAGGGTAGCATCATAACCACATTTCGTCAGTAAAAACCATTTGTAAAGCGTATAACGGGTATAGTTTTTTTCTTTTGGGCTAATGTTTTCAGCCGTTTTTCGAATCAATTGATAAAAAAGCCAATCACTTAATTTTCGATTTTGTTGAATATTTACTAAATCGTTAATCGTTGATTTAAATTCAGAATGCAATAGTTCATCATGAAAATATTGAACTGAAGTTGCTGAAAGTGAATCGTTGAAAGGGATTTTTATGCTTTCATCAATGTTAATTTTGACGGTATCTCCATAGAAATCAATGTTTGTAGTAGTTGCAACGATTTTATTTTCTATGAATAATATAGATAAAATTATAAAAATGGTATGTAAAAAATATTTCCTCAACTTGAATGTTCAATTCAAAGTTACGAAAACTTAACAATAAGATAATATTAAATTTTTCTTTTTTTTAGAATTGGATATTTAAAATTTCAATATCGCTGCCTCTTTTAATAGTAACTGTTGTTTTATCGCCTTTGTTGAAATGGCCTAAAGCTTTCATGTAATCTTGCACATTGTCAACTTTATGAGTTCCTAATTTTAGTACGATATCACCTTTTAAAATGCCTGCTTTCGATGCAGGCTTGCCATCAGTAACCCCATCAATGCGCATTCCCAAACCTTCATCAAATGCATAATCGGGCATTATTCCCATGGTTACTTTAAATGAAGTTTTGTCCATATCCACCGATTTTGTTTTGAAAAACTTCAATTTCGGTTTCGTATCTAAATCATTAATCACATCAATAATTAATTCCAACACTTTTTCTTCTCCTTTGAAATTAATTTTATCGGCATCATCTGTTGGTTTATGATAATCGCTGTGCTGACCCGTAAAGAAATGCAACACCGGTATATCTTTTAAATAAAATGAAGTTTGGTCACTCGGTCCTACACCAGCACTGTCATATTTTATTGAAAAATAAGCATTGTTTTGATCAATTGTTTCTTTAAAAACATCGGATGTACCAATGCCATAAACTAATAATTTTTTCGTGCTATCGTTCAATCTGCCTAGCATGTCTAAATTAATCATATAATTGATTTTCTCTAATGGGAAGGTGGGACGCTCACACCATTTTTTTGAACCTAACAATCCAAGTTCTTCACCAGAAAAAGTCATAAATAAAAAATTGTTTTTTTCTTTAAATCCATTAGTGCTTAAATAGTGAGCTAATGCTAAAACGCCAGCTACACCACTGGCATTATCATCAGCACCATTATGGATTTTTTCTTTTGGATTAGCATCCAAGCTATTTCCATCAAATCCAAGTCCGCAATGGTCATAGTGAGCGCCAATTACAATTGTATTTTCTGCTCCATTGTCCAAATAAGCCATTACATTACGACCCATTTTGGGTTTTACATTTGCTTTTACGGTATCATGAATATTGCTATCATATTTATAAGAAAAATCGTAATAAAATCCTTTTGAACCCTTAGGTTTTAAATGCATTGCTTCAAATTGTTCAGCAATAAAATGAGCGGCTTTTTTTTCGTCAGCAGTGCCCGTCCCTCTTCCATTTAATGCATCTGATGCCAAATAAGAAACCACCTTTACTATTTGATCCATTG
>CANHNT010000101.1 GCA_947461985.1 Bacteroidota bacterium
TCGTCTTTCTCTTTTTTATCGCTTTTGTTCGATAACGGTTGAGACATTTTACTGCCATCACGGTAAAGGGCATTCGATTTCAACCCTAATTCCCAACTCAATTGGTAGCAATCTTTAATATCTTCGATAGATGCTTCGTTAGGAAGATTAATTGTTTTAGAAATTGCTCCAGAAATAAATGGTTGAGTTGCAGCCATCATTTTTATATGACCTGAGTGATGAATGAAACGTTGTCCGTTTTTACCACATTTATTGGCACAATCAAAAACAGGTAAATGCTCTTCTTTTAATAATGGAGCACCTTCCAACATCATGGTTCCACAAACATAATCTTTGGCTACGCTAATTTCTTCGTTCTTAAATCCTAATTCATCAATCAACGAAAATAACGGACTCATATATTGTTCTTGAGTGTAGCCCAAACGTTGTAAACACTCTTCACCTAAAGTATAATGATTAAATACGAAAGAAATATCAAAAGAACTTTCTACAGCCGTGTCTAATTTTTTCAATTCTTCTGCTAAAAATCCTTTTTCGCTTAATGATTGATGATTAATGTAAGGCGCACCTGCGAAGGTTCCGTGTCCTTTTGCATATTTAACAATGGCATCGGCATCTTTTTCGTTGTATCCTAAATTTTTCAATGATAAAGGAATACTTTGGTTGATGATTTTGAAATAACCGCCACCACTTAATTTTTTAAATTTCACCAAAGCAAAATCAGGCTCAACTCCAGTGGTATCACAATCCATCACCAAACCAATAGTTCCTGTAGGAGCAATTACGGTTGCTTGAGCATTGCGATAACCATATTTTTCACCCATTTGCACCGCATCATCCCAAGCTTTTGTAGCTGCAGTTAATAAATAATCTGGACAATATTTAGCATTGATACCTAATGGTTTTATTTCTAAATTATCAAACGCATCTTGTGCATCATAAGCTGCTGCACGATGGTTGCGCATTACGCGTAACATGTGTGATTTGTTTTCTTCGTATCGGGCAAAAGGTCCTAAATGACGAGCCATTTCTGATGAAGTTTTGTAAGAAACTCCAGTCATGATTGCAGTTAAAGCACCTGCCATTCCTAAGGCTTTTTCACTGTCGTAAGGAATTCCTTGCACCATTAACAACGAGCCTAAATTAGCATATCCTAAACCTAATGTTCTGTAATCGTAGCTTAATTGTGCTACTTCTTTTGAAGGAAATTGAGCCATCAAAACAGAAATCTCTAAAACAACAGTCCATAAACGAGCCACATATTCATAGCCAGTTACATCAAATTGCAAGGTTTCTTCATTATAGAATTTACGAAGATTCATAGAGGCTAAATTACAAGCCGTATTATCTAAAAACATATATTCTGAACAAGGGTTACTTGCTCTAATTCGTCCACCTTCGGGGCAAGTGTGCCATTCGTTGATGGTTGTATCATATTGTGTTCCAGGGTCAGCACAACGCCAAGCAGCATAGGCAATTTGTTCCCACAAATCTTTTGCAGGAATTTTTTTCATTACCTTACCATCTGTTCTTCCCTTCAATTCCCAATCTTCATTATTTTCTAATGCTTTAAAGAATTCATTCGGTACACGAACGGAGTTGTTTGAGTTTTGACCACTTACGGTTTTGTAGGCTTCGCCTTCATAATCGTGGCTATATCCTGCAGCTATCAAAGCAGCTACTTTTTTCTCTTCTTCAACTTTCCAATTTACAAAAAGCTCAATTTCAGGATGGTCTAAATCTAAACAAACCATTTTTGCAGCACGACGTGTTGTTCCTCCACTTTTAATGGCACCAGCACTTCGATCACCAATTTTTAAGAAGGACATGATACCACTTGAAGTTCCACCTCCACTCAATCTTTCACCTTCACCTCTAATGTTTGAATAGTTTGTGCCTACACCCGAACCATATTTAAAAATACGAGCCTCACGAACCCATAAATCCATGATTCCACCTTCGTTCACTAAATCGTCGTTCACACTCAAAATAAAACAGGCATGCGGTTGAGGACGCTCATAGGCATTTTGTGATTTCTCTAATTCTCCAGTTATTGGATTCACAAAATAATGTCCTTGTGGTGTTCCTGTAATGCCATAAGCAGAGTGCAAACCAGTATTAAACCATTGTGGACTATTCGGTGCGCAGCTTTGATTTAAGATAGTGTAAACTAACTCATCGTAAAATACTTGTGCGTCTTCTTTGCTATTAAAATAATTATATTTTTCTCCCCATTGTCTCCAACAACCAGCCATCCGATGGGCAACTTGTTTTACAGACGTTTCACGACCTAATGTTCCATCTTCTTGTGGCACACCGGCTTTACGAAAATATTTTTGTGCTAAAATATCCGTAGCAATTTGACTCCATTGAGCAGGAACTTCAACGTTTTTAATTTCAAAAATAGTTTCTCCATTGGGATTGCGTATTACAGAGGTTCTGTAATCATACTCAAATAAGTCATAAACGCTCTGTGAGTCGTTTGTGTAATAACGTTGGAATTGTAATCCGGTGTTTGCTGTAGCTTTTTTGCTCATGTTATGTATTTTAAAAAGTGGATATTGTTTTAAATTAAATTTGACTTACTGATTATCAATTGATTGTTATCATAACGGTGCAGAAGTAAAATTTAAAATTGCGAGACGAAGATATTTTCTGAAAACTATTTATAAGAATTAGTTTATTCACAAACTGTGTATATTAACATTTGAGTTTGGCACTATACAGTAAAATCAATCTGTATAACGATGTGAATAAAAAAAAATAATTTTTTATTTATTATGCATAGTCAATTACAGTGGTTTTTTTGACCCAAAAACATTCTTTTGGAAACGATTTTCTTCGCATTTTTTGACGAACATTTTTAAATTAAATTTTTCAGTTTGGAGCACTTATTTTGAAAAAAAATAGTAAGAAAATCTTTGTGGTTAATTAACTATATTTGCATTTATAAATAACATACTCATGAGAAAAATCATTTTCCTATTTCTATTATTCTTTTTATTGTTTGGTACCGGTTATGTTTATTGGTTTTATTACAATTCATTCAGCGATGGTTCAAGAGAAGGCGTTCTTTACAAATTTTCAAGGAAAGGCGATATTTTTAAAACTTGGGAAGGTGAAATTATTCAACCTGGTTACCGAGCAGGTGTAGGCACTATCAATAGTAATAACTTAAATTTTTCTGTTGCCGATTTATCATTAATTGATACACTAAACAAATCAATTGGCAAAATGATTAAAGTGCATTATGTACAATATCGTAAAAGTTTGCCTTGGAGAGGAGAGAACTACAATGGGAAAAATCAAGAAAATGGTCAATATATGATTGATCGGATTGAAAAAGTTTCTGAAGCAAATTTAGCCATTCCAGGTTTGTAATATTACCCTAACATCAAAAAAACGGCTGGCTTTTTATGAAAGGAAATACTCATTTGTTTCCATTGCGCTACTGTTTTTGAAATAATTAGTTCCTCTTTTCCTGTTAAATTACAAGCAACACAAATTCGTGTTTCGTTTGAACAATTTTTGATTAGTTCAGCTAGTAATTGGTCATTTCGATAGGGTGTTTCTATAAAAATTTGGGTGCAATTTTTTATCCTGCTTTCAATTTCAACCTCCTTAATTTTTGAGGATAAAAAAGGTTGTTTATTGGGCAAATACCCTAAAAATTGAAATTGTTGTCCATTAAAACCGCTAGCCATAAGTGCTAATAAAATAGAATTAGGCCCTACATAAGGAATGACTTTTACTTCGTTTTGATGAGCCAATGCCACCAATTCTTGTCCAGGATCGGCTACACTTGGGCACCCAGCTTCACTAATAAAACCAATATCATTGCCTGCTAACCATATTTTTTTAGCTTCGGCTAACGACTCATTTTCATGTTCGTTGAGCATATAAAACGTTAAATCATCAATAACAATGTCTCGATTCAGTTTTTTCAAAAATCGTCGGGCACTTTTAATTTCTTCAACATAAAAAATATTGAGTTTAGAAACTACTTCAATTAAATAAGAAGGAATTGCTTCTATAGCATCTTCTGCTAAAATATTTGGAATCAGATGTAATGAACCTTTCATATTATTTTTTTAAGTGTTTGTAAAATGTCAAAGTGCCTGCAATGGCCGAAAGTGGTGCGATAATAATAATTCCAATAAATGGAACAAGAATTGAGAAATACATTATAAGCCCATTGCCGATAGCCAATCCTTTGCGGTTTGAAATAAGTAATCTGCTTTGTTTTGCAGTCAATTTTTCGCGTTCAGCATTATAATCTAAAACAGAGAATCCAAAATAATAGCAATCAATTATTAATATAAGGAAACTGAAAAGCCAACCAATAATGGGAATAAACGAGAAAATGAATAAAATGAGGGTTAAAAACAATTGTTTTAAAAAGTTTCTGCCAGAAAGGATAATTCCTCTAAAAACGTCTTTCGAAAATTGTATTAAGTTAAAAGAAAAGGTTTTTCCTGTAATAATTTCGGCTGTGCGTTCAGAAATATAAGCAAACAAGGGAGATGCTAATGCTAAAAAGAGGTATTTATAAAAAGAAATAAATAAGAAAAAGGAAGATAAATAAAAACCAATTTTGGTGGCTGTAACAATCCAAGAATAGTCTTTTGCCCAATTTGAAATTTTTGATAGAAAAGGAATGTTTAATAATAAATCAATTCCAAAATCCATTCCAAGCCAAATTAAGTAAGCCGAAATGACCATAATACAAAGATAAACCAACAATGAACTCAGAAAAAGTTTGTGTAAATGATGATGCTTTATGAATTTTATTGATTCAAAATACGCATGAATAGCAACCTTTATATCTAAAAATACTTGCATTAGCCAAAAATAAGGTATTAATATTGGTTAAAAGAAAGGCAAATTGATTTTTACTATTATAATTTATGAATATTTAAACATTTACTATCTAAAAAAATATTATTTTTGAGCATACAATTTTTTACATGGAGATTAAAGCAGGGCCACTACTATCGACAATCAATTATCCTTCTGACCTTAAGAAAGTCAAAAAAGAAGATTTGCAACAAGTTTGTACTGAATTGCGTCAATTTATTATCGATTCGGTAAGTGTTAATGGAGGTCATTTTGGGGCCAGTTTGGGCGTTGTTGAGCTTTCGGTAGCTTTACATTATGTTTATAACACACCAATAGACCAATTGGTTTGGGATGTGGGCCATCAAGCTTATGGGCATAAAATTTTAACAGGAAGACGACAAGTTTTTCATACGAACAGAAAATATGGAGGCATCAGTGGATTTCCCAAAAGAAGCGAAAGCGAATACGATGCATTTGGAGTAGGGCATTCATCTACTTCCATTTCTGCAGCATTAGGAATGTCTATAGCGGCAGGATTATTAGGTAAAAACGAGCAAAAACATGTGGCAATTATTGGAGATGGTTCTATGACAGCAGGTTTGCCGTTTGAAGCATTGCAGCATGCAGGTTCGTCTAAAGCTGACATTTTGATTATTTTAAACGATAATCAAATGAGTATTGATCCCAATATTGGCTCATTGCGTGAATATTTAACTGACATTACAACATCAAAAACATATAATAAAGTAAGAGATGATGTTTGGAAAGTATTAGGTAAAATGCCTTATGGAAAATTTAATCAAAAATTAGCGTCAAAAATTGAAGGAGGTATAAAAGGGGTTGTTTCAAAAACAAGTAATCTTTTTGAAGCATTAGGCCTTCGCTATTTTGGAAATGTTGATGGACACAATGTATTAAAGTTAGTAGAAATACTTAAAGATTTACATCAAATAAAAGGACCTAAAGTATTGCATATCAACACAATAAAAGGTAAAGGATACGATTTGGCTGAAAAAGATCAAACGCTTTGGCATGCTCCAGGAATATTTGATAAAATAACAGGTAAAATTAATAAAGTAGTATTTGATTCGCCACAACCGCCAAAATACCAAGATGTATTTGGTAAAACATTGGTAGAACTTGCAAACCAAAATCCTAAAGTTATGGGAGTAACACCTGCCATGCCGTCAGGATGTTCTATGAAATTTATGATGGAAGAGATGCCTGATCGAGCATTTGATGTAGGTATTTGTGAGCAACATGCCGTTACATTGAGTGCAGGTTTAGCAACCCAAGGCATGAAGGTATTTTGTAATATCTATTCCACTTTTATGCAACGTGCTTACGATATGGTAATACATGATGTAGCGATACAGAAATTGCCGGTAATTATGTGTTTAGATCGAGCTGGAGTTGTAGGTGATGACGGTCCAACGCACCATGGGTGTTACGATATTGCTTATATGAGGTGTATTCCGAATATGATTATTGCAGCTCCAATGAATGAACAGGAATTGAGAAATATGATGTATACAGCTCAATTAGATGAAAATGAATTGCCATATGTTATTCGTTATCCAAGAGGTGAGGGCGTAATGCCTATATGGCAAACACCTTTTGAAAAAATGACAACCGGTAAGGGAGTATTGGTTCAAGAAGGTGAAGAGATCGCTATTTTATCCATTGGGCATCCCGGAAATTTTGTAATTTCTGCTTGTCAAGAACTTGAAAATCAAGGAGTTAAACCAACTCACTTTAACATGAGGTTTATTAAACCATTGGATGAAACTATCATGCACCATGTTGGTAAAAACTATAAAAAGGTAATTACAATTGAAGATGGAACTGTAGTTGGTGGATTTGGTTCTGCTTGTTTAGAGTTTTTTGCAGCACACAATTATCAAGTGGAAGTTAAAATACTAGGAATTCCAGATAGATTAGTTGAACATGGCAAACCAGCAGAATTGCATAAAGAATGTGGTTATGATCAAGATTCGATTGTGGAAACGGTAATCAATTGGAGTGAAGTAAAAATTGAAAGTTATTAGAAAAAACTTTAAGTAAAGATAGTTAATTGATTGATTTTCAATTAATTAACTATGTTTTTTGTGGCTTCTTCTTGGCAGCTGGGAATAATACATTATTCAAAATTAGTCGATAACCAGGTGAGTTTGGATGTAAGTTTAAATCTGTTGGAGGATCTCCTACTTGATGTTGAAAATCTTCAGGGTCATGTCCGCCATAAAATGTCCAAGTGCCTTTGCCTAAATCTCCATGAATATATCGAGCTTCGCCTACCGACTTATTATCGCCTAAAATTGTGGTGCTGCTTTTTATTAAACTCGATCTAAATGAAGTTGTTTGTCCCATGAACCCTTTAATTGTAGTCGTATGATTTTGACACAACATGCTAGGAATAGGATCAAATTTTGCTGAAAAAGTAAATAATGTAAAATAATCAGCA
>CANHNT010000102.1 GCA_947461985.1 Bacteroidota bacterium
ATGAGCCTTTTTACAGAATGCCTTATATTCCTTCTACTTGGTATGATAATAATTGTTTGTTTACTAAAGATTCAATGAATATTATTCGTGCAGAAAAAAGAATTATTGCGCACACAGATGCAAAATTAAATTACACCAATCATGATGTGCGTGTGGTTTTCAATTCAGATTTAGACACAGCCACTATTCAAATGAAAAACACTTTTCAAGGGCAAAATATGGTAGAAATTTTACCTGGCTTTATTTTATTCGATAATGAAAAAAGAGATGAGATAGCCAAAGAGATGCTTCGAACTAGTGAAAAAGATGAAAAAATAAATAATTTCAATTATGAAAATAATGATTTCAAATATTTAATGATGGAGGATAAGCCACTAAAAATAAGCGCTACTATTTATGCAACGAATAATATTGAAAAAGCTGGAAATAAATACTTATTTAAAATTGGCGAATTAATTGGTCGGCAGGCAGAAATGTATCAAGAAAACGAAAGGCATTTTGATTTAGAAATCCCTAATCCACATCAATACACCCGAAATATTGAAATTAATATTCCGGCTGGATACAAAGTAAATAATTTGGACAAATTAAATATGAATGTAATTGCAAATTATCAAGGAAAAGAGTCCTGCAAATTTGTTTCAAAATACACCCTTAATAATACGAAATTAGAAGTAAATGTGTTTGAAGTTTATAACGAATGTCACACGTCAAAATCTGTTTATGAAGACTATAAAAAAGTAATTAATGCAGCAGCCGATTTCAATAAAATAGTCATTATACTCGAAAAATTATAACCCTATTTAGTATCCATTTCATAAAATTCTTTGTTGGTTCTAAACATTTTTTCTACCGATTCTTTATCTATTGATAAAAAATCTTGCTTGTTTAACAGCCCATAAAAAACATTGAAATCATACGCTGTATTATCTATCGTAATAACGCTTTTAGTATCTTGACTTTTAGGTTTAAAATAAATACACAAGGTTTCGGTTTTCCCATTTTTTCGTTTAAGCGAAACAGTTCCTAATTGTCTACCATTGTTAATTATAGAATCTTTGAACATGTAGCTGGTTTCAAAACCATAGCAATATAAATTTTCGTAAAATCCAACATACGCTTTTAATCGTTTACTATTTAAAGAGTTGGTCGGTTTATTAGCACTTTCTAACGTAATGGAATCGTTGTTATAAACAGTAAAATTATGTTGCACAGAATCTTTATAAACAACTTCTATTTTTTCTACAGGATTTGACGAAAAAAACAATTGGTTTGTTCTCCATTCAGCCAAACCAGTCATATATCGAATGCCTACAAATGTATTTTGAAGAGGCAACTTAATGATGAAAGGTCTTTTGGCTCCTTCCATAAGCATATAGGTCAAGTTATTGGCTGCTTGATTTTTGGCAACATAAAAAACAGTTGTTTTCTTTCCTTTGATATAAATTTCAACTTTTGTGCTATTGGTACTAAGCTCTTTTATTGCTTCATCATGAATATTTAAACTAACAGGGTTTGAAACTTTTTGTTCATACAAAGTAGCTAATAATAAATTAATGGCATCTATTCTTGGTATCATTGAATCATTTAATTTCCAACCATTTTCAGTTCGATCTAATTTAATATTTTCACCTTTCATGCTAGACAAAAACACAGTAGAAATATTAGCCGTGTCTTTAATCGTAAAGTTCGCTTCTTTACTAGAAAATTCATTTCCATGATCTGTAAAAACAAAATAATAAGTTAGACCGGAAAGAATGACAAGAATTGATAAATAAAGAAGATTTTTTTTCATGCTACAAATGTAAGTACTTGAAATTAATATCTCGAATAGTTAGTTACTCAAAAACAATAATACTTATTGTGTATAGCAAGAATCTACTATTTATAATAGATGCGCTAAAGCGAAACCTTTACCTTTGATAAAAATAAAAAAAAATGAATAAATATATTATTATGGGAATACTATCGTTTTTATTTGCTAAGAAAGAATTGGAGGCACAATTTAAATCTGTTTATGATTTTAAGGTAGAATCCTTAGAAGGAGGCACTATAGACCTTTCAAAATATAAAGGAAAAAAAATATTGATAGTCAATACTGCTTCAAAATGCGGTTTTACGCCACAATACAAAGGGCTAGAAGAACTTTATGAAAAAAACAAAGGCAACCTTGTAATTATTGGTTTTCCTGCAAATAATTTCTTGTTTCAAGAGCCAGGCAAAAATGCAGACATTCAAACTTTTTGTCAACGGAACTATGGAGTTACTTTTCCAATGGCAGGAAAAATTTCGGTTAAAGGAAAAGATATGCACCCTTTGTATGTTTTTTTAACTCAAAAAAAATACAATGGTTTTAGCGATAACTCCGTTAAATGGAATTTTCAAAAATATTTGATAGATGAGCATGGCAAATTGGTTGCCGTTTTTTCGCCCAACACAGATCCTTTGAGTGAAGAAATTTTAAATGCAATCAAAAAGTAATACTTTCGCACATCCTTTATTTTACCTCTTCTAAAGGGATAAATAATAAATATTCAAACTAATATAATTTCAATAAATGCAACTTTCAGAATTATACAAAAAAGCACAAAACTTTGAATTTTTAACTGTTGAAGAAGGAATTTTTCTTTTTGAAAATGCACCTTTAGCTGAGTTAATGCACATAGCGAATGAGCTTCGCAAAATTCAAGTCCCACATGGCAAAGTAACTTGGCAAATTGATAGAAACGTAAACACGACCAATGTATGTATAGCAAATTGCAAATTTTGCAATTTCTATCGTATCCCAGGTCATCCTGAAGCATACATTACCGATATTGAAACATACAAAAAGAAAATTGAAGAAACTATTAAATGGGGAGGTGATCAATTGCTTTTACAAGGTGGTCATCATCCTGAATTAGGTTTGCAATTTTATGTCAATTTATTCAAAGAGCTCAAATCTCTTTATCCGAACATTAAGTTGCATACCCTTGGACCACCTGAAATTGCGCATATCACTAAATTGGAAAAAAGTTTGCCAGATAGCCAAGCAACCACTCATACAGCTGTATTAAAAGCATTGAAAGAAGCAGGAATGGATAGCTTACCTGGTGCAGGTGCTGAAATTTTGAATGACCGTGTTCGTCGATTAATTTCGAAAGGAAAATGTGGTGCACAAGAATGGTTAGATATTATGAGAGCTTGTCATCAATTAGATATTACCACATCAGGAACCATGATGTTTGGTCATGTAGAAACGATTCAAGAACGCTTTGAACATTTAGTCGATATTCGTCAAGTGCAAAGCGAAAAGCCCGAACATGCTAATGGATTCTTAGCCTTCATTCCTTGGACTTTTCAAGATGTTGATACGCTTTTAGCAAAAATTAGAAGAGCGAAAAACGATACCACTTCAGAAGAATATATCCGAATGATTGCCATGAGTAGAATTATGTTGCCGAATATTAAAAATATTCAAGCTTCTTGGCTTACAGTTGGTAAAGATGTTGCACAAGCATGTTTATATGCTGGCGCAAATGATTTTGGAAGTATAATGTTAGAAGAAAATGTAGTGAGTGCTGCTGGTGCACCTCATCGTTTCACCTACAAATCTATTCAGGATGCTATACAAGATGCTGGATTTAAACCACAACTTCGTACTCAAAAATATGAATTCCGTGAATTGCCAAGCATGATAGAAGAACAAGTAATTGACTATTAATTCAATTTTTTATACCTCAATCGCAAACTGTTTAAGATTAATACTACATCACTTAATCCCATGATTGCAGCTCCCCAAGTAGGTGTTAAATAGCCTGCTGCTGCAAACGGTATAGCGATAATATTATAAAAAAATGCCCAAAATAAATTTTGTTTAATCGTTAAATAAGTTTGTTTTCCTAACTCAATGGCTGTAGGCAATATTGATAATTTATTTTTCAGTAATAAAACTTGTGCACTTTGCATCGCTATTTGCGAAGCATCACTTAACGAAATGCCAATGTGTGCCTTGGCTAATGAAGGCGCGTCATT
Organism: Bacteroidota bacterium; assembly: GCA_947461985.1. Taxonomy (GTDB): domain Bacteria; phylum Bacteroidota; class Bacteroidia; order Chitinophagales; family Chitinophagaceae; genus OLB11. The sequence continues at coordinate 4,015 of CANHNT010000102.1, forward strand.
AATACCATCTCCTACCATAGCAGTAAAACCACGTTGCATAATCGCATCTAATTTATCCATTTTTTGTTGAGGAAGATGTTCGCTGTATACTTCATCGATTTGAAGTTGTTGCGCTAAACGTTCGCATTTTTCTTTTCGATCACCACTTAATAAAATGGTTTTAAATCCTTTCGCATGCAGTGATTTGATGACGAGTTGAGTATCTTCTCGTAGCTCATCTTTCATATCAATCCACCCTACTTGCACGTTATTTTTTAAAACATATAAATCATGCCGAATCGCTTCTGTATTATTGGGTAACAATCGATAAGAACCAATTTGCCAAAAATTATGTTGTGCGTCATTGGCTGAAATACCAACTCCTTTTATTTCGTCAATTGAAGTGAATGCGTGATTATTAAAAGACCATTCGTTTACGATGCTTTGTGCAATTGGGTGAGATGAATGTTGCTCTAAAGCAGATACAATTTCTTTAAATTCACTTGTCAAAATGGTCGTTTCAAATTGATCAATTATTAATTTGCCTGTAGTGAGGGTTCCCGTTTTATCGAAAACAAATTGTTGAATATCTTTAAACCGTTCTAACGTATCGCCACCTTTAATTAAAATGCCATTGCGTGCTGCTCTTCCTAAACCAACCATAATAGCTGCAGGTGTTGCCAGCCCCATTGCACACGGACAAGCAATTACCATAACTGCAATCATACGCATTAAACTACTTGGTATGCTTTGATCAAATACAAAATGATTTAATATAAATGTTAAAATGGCAATAGAAACTACTAAGGGAACAAAAACTGCACTTATTTTATCGGCTAATTTTTGCATGGGTGGTTTTGCTGCCTGTGCTTGATTAACCAATTGTATAATATTCGCTAATGTGCTTTTGTTGCCTACAGCCGTTGCTTTCACTCTTATTGTACCATCCGTAATAATTGTTCCTCCGATTACAAAATCATTTTCTTGTTTTTGTTCGGGTAAACTTTCACCGGTCATCATGCTTTCATCAATGGCAGCTTGCCCTTTAATAATAATGCCATCCACAGGAATTTTATCTCCTGAGTTTACTAAAACGATATCATCTTGTTTAACAAATTCATTGTCTGTTTCTACAATGGTTTCTTTACCAATGCTGTCTACAAAAATAATTTTCGCTTTTGATTTTTGAAACTTCATTAATTCTTTAATGGATGTGGCAGTGCTTTTAACTGAATATTCTTCTAAATAGTTTCCAGCTAATACTAACGTAATGATTGAAGCAGTAGTTTCAAAAAATAAATAATCATGCACCTGAAATGGAAATAAAACCCACCCGATAATGCTATAAAAAAATGCGGCACTAGCACCTATAAAAACCAATACATCCATATTAGGGATGCCATTTTTTAATGAGCGGAGTGCACTTTTACCAAAGTAAACAACCCCAATGAAATATACAGGTAAGGTTAATGCTAATTGAACATAAGGGTTATGTAATGGCATCCAATTTATAAACATGTGCAACATCAACGGTACCCAAAAAAATATTGAAATCAATAAATATTTTTTAACTTCTGAATGACTTTTTCCGTGTTCATCATCATGCGTTTCTTTTTGTACTTTATAACCTAAATCATTTATGCCATCTAATAATTTATGTTCCATACTTTCATCTACAATATCAAAAGTTACATCGCCAGTTGAGGCATTGGCAACAGCATTGCTAGCACCCTGTTTAGTTAAATACGTGGTAACTGTTAGCGCACAATTCCCACATGTCATTCCATCAACCTTACATTGCACCGATTTACTCATGTTGCAAAGTTACGAAAATGAAAATAGTCTTCGTGTTACTTTCGTTTCATTTATTACATTTGCCAAATGAATAGTCGGTATAATATTGATGATATAAATAATGTGGCAAAACAATTTTTAGATGAATTTAAAAACAACCGTTGTTTTGCTTTTTTTGCTGAAATGGGCAGTGGCAAAACAACGTTTGTGCATGCTTTATGTAAAGCGTTGCAAGTAACCGACAATATTTCAAGTCCAACTTTTTCTATTATCAATGAATATGAAATTCCTAATGCTAGCAATAAAATTATACACATGGATTGGTATCGATTGAAAAATACAGCCGATGCCATTGAAGCTGGTGTACAAGATGTGATGCAAAATAACAATGATTATGTATTTATCGAATGGCCCGAAATTGCCGTAGACTTATTGCCTGCAAATTGCATACGTGTTTATATCAATTTTATGAGTGAATCAGAAAGAGAAATTACAACTTCTTAAAATCGTTTGCGCTAATAATCCCTTCTTGTCCATTTGGAAGTATAACATTAATACCAACTTTACCAATTCCGTTATATTCCACTTCTACTCCTTCGGATAAAATCATTGAATTTTTATCGAAATATGTTTTTCTAAAAGTTGTTTGATTAATGATGATTCCATGATAATGATATGCTTCATTGTAATATTTTACCAACATAAAAAACAATGAAACAATCGACAATGAAAATAAACTGATATTCACTTTTTTGGAAATCGACAATTCAGATTTTAATTTTTTTAGAAATAAAATAATCATTGCAATCAAAAACGAAAATAGACTAATGAATGCCCAAACATTTACTGAAAAAAAATTATATAAACCTTTCCACCAACGAATAAAAAATATGTCTTTTTGAGTATAAATAGGTTCTTTAATTTTATTTTGTGCTAAGGCTAAATTGTCTTGAATATTCAAATTATTTTCTAATTGCAATGCTTTTTTATAGCACCAAACTGCCAAGCCAATTTTTTCAGTTCTATAAAATGAATTACCAGCATTGTAATACAAATCAGGCGTTTCATAGCCATCATTTATTAATTGTGTATATAATGCCGAAGCGCTATCATACAATTTATTATGATACAATTGATTTGCTTTTTCGAACATCATATTGCTTTCTGCTTTGCTTTCAAAAGCAAGCAAGAACAAGAAAAAAGTTATATAAATAATTTTATACATTATGATAATTCGTTTTCTAATTTACCAATTAATTTAAATGCATCACTATATGTTTGGTGCATTTTTAACGTGCCGCTATCAGGAGCATACAACGCCATTTCACATTCATTAGTAACTCTAAATAATTCAATTTGCAAATCGCTTGATATGTTTTTTTCTTGCAATTTTTTGTTGGCCACTTCTTTAGATAAATTAGATATTGGAATATTTAATTTATCACTTAAATACAACCAAACAGCTTTTGAAGTTTCTTCATAAAATGCACTTTGAGCAGTTTGTTTTAA
>CANHNT010000103.1 GCA_947461985.1 Bacteroidota bacterium
CAAAAGTTTTAGCAAAAGCCGGTGAAGAAAATGCTGGATTGATAGATATTGGAGACGGTTGGGCTTGCAGTTTTAAAATAGAATCGCACAATCATCCAAGTGCTATCGAACCTTTTCAAGGTGCGGCAACGGGTGTTGGGGGTATTCACCGAGATATTTTTACAATGGGCGCTCGACCAATTGCAACCTTAAACTCTCTTCGTTTTGGAAATATTAATGACGATAAAACTAAACATTTATTAAAAGGTATAGTAAAAGGCATTTCGCATTATGGCAATTGCTTTGGTGTGCCAACTGTTGGAGGTGAAGTTTACTTTGAAGATTGCTACAATACCAATCCATTGGTAAATGCAATGAGTGTAGGTGTTATGAAAACAGGTAAAACCATTTCTGCTACGTCTTATGGTGAAGGTAATTTAGTGTTTATTGTGGGGAGCGATACAGGAAAAGATGGCATTGGAGGGGCTAGTTTTGCCAGTGCCGATATCAATGAAGACAGTGCAAAAGATTTACCTGCTGTTCAAGTAGGTGATCCTTTTCAAGAAAAAAAGCTGTTAGAAGCTTGCATGGAATTGGTTGAATTAGATGCGTTAATTGGCATGCAAGATATGGGTGCCGCTGGAATTACTTGCAGTACTTCTGAAATGAGTGCAAAGGGTGAACATGGCATGATTATTCATTTAGATAAAGTGCCAACTCGTCAAAAAAACATGAAACCTTGGGAAATGCTTTTAAGCGAAAGCCAAGAAAGAATGCTTATTGTAGTAAAAAAAGGACATGAAAAACCGGTCTTAGCTATTTTTGATAAATGGGATATTCATTGCGAAGAAATTGGAGTCGTTACAAAAGACAAAAATTTAAAATTCTACATGAATGATGAATTAGTTGCCAATCTTCCTGCCGAAAGTATGGTTTTAGGTGGTGGCGCTCCCATTTATGAAAGAGAATACACGGAACCTACATATTTTAAGCAACGTGATGAATTTAATATTGATCAAATAGTTGAACCTACTGATTATAAAGCGTTGGCTAAAGAAATTATTGCATTGCCCAACATCGCTAGCAAACGATTTATTTACAATCAATATGACAGCATGGTAGGCACTGCAAACTCAACCACAAATGCACCTGCAGACTCAACAGTTGTTTGGGTTAAGGAAACACAAAAAGGAATTGCTTGTACAGTGGATTGTAACAGTCGTTATGTGCATGCTGATCCTCATACTGGTGCTATGATTGCAGTTTCTGAAGCCGCAAGAAATATAATTTGCAGTGGTGCTGTTCCGGCTGCAATTACGAACTGTCTTAATTTTGGCAATCCTTACAATACCGAAGTTTATTATCAATTTGTGTATGCATTAAAAGGTATGAGCGAAGCTTGTTTAAAGTTTGATACTCCTGTAACTGGTGGGAATGTAAGTTTTTACAATCAATCTCCAGATGGTGCGGTATACCCCACTCCTACTATTGGAATGGTTGGAGTAATTGAAGATATTACCAAACGAATGACGTTAGATTTCAAACAATTGGGCGATAAAATTTATGTAATAGGAACCAATAAAAATGATATTGGTAGCAGTGAATATGTTCATAAAATAAAAAATATAGCGCTATCTCCTGCTCCACTTTTTAATTTAGACGAAGAATATCAAGTACAACAAACCGTTTTGCAATTAATTCAAAATGGAACAATAAACTCTGCACACGATGTTTCTGAAGGAGGCTTATTTACTACTTTATTTGAAAGTGCCATGCCAAATGAATTAGGCTTTACGATAAATACAAATTCAAACATCAGAAAAGATGCCTTTTTATTTGGCGAAAATCAAAGTAGAATTGTAGTTTCGGTTAGTATTGAAAAAGAAAATGAATTTTTAATGCAACTTAAAAATACCCCTTATGAAAATTTGGGATACGTTTCTAACGAAATTTGTATCGACAATGAAAATTGGGGAATGATAGATGCGTTTAAAAATATATATGTAACTGCTATAGAAAATAAGTTGAAATAAATTTGTATTATCCTCATTTGTTTTTAATATTTGTGACTTAATTAAATATATTAAAAAATGAAAAAAGTATTATTATTAGCTATCATAGCTACAGCCTTTGGAATGACATCTTGCAAAAAAGATTACACTTGTACATGTACAACAACAGTTTATGACACTGATGTTACACCTAATACGATTTTAACAGGTCCTATAACAACAAGTACAACTATTGAAGATAAAAAATCGGATGCAACAACTGCATGTGAAAAAGAAACTGCTACTGTAACTGATGCTGTAATAGGTATAAAATCTGTTACAACTTGTGAACTAAAATAAGTTTACAAAAATTACAAAAAAGACTCATATTTTTTATGAGTCTTTTTTTTATATCTAAAATTTCTTCCTTAACTTTAAGAAAAATAGAAAATGAGAATAGCCCTTTTTCCAGGAACATTTGATCCGATTACATTAGGACACACAGACATTATTGATCGATCATTAGATTTATTTGATAAAATAATTATTGGCATTGGCGTGAATGCAAGTAAACAAACGATGTTTTCAATCGAACAACGAAAACAATGGATTGAGAATATTTATAAAGGAAATGAAAAAATTGCAGTGAAAGAATATAAAGGCTTGACGATTAATTTTTGTGAAGAAATAGATGCAAATGTCATTATTCGTGGCATTCGTTCAGTTGGCGATTTTGAATATGAAAAAGCCATCGCCGATATGAACCAAATGTTGAATCCTTCTATTGAAACAATATTTTTGGCTTGTTCTCCTAAATATTCTTCATTCTCTTCTACTTTAGTTAGAGATGTCGTAAGAAATCATGGTGACAGTGGTTTGTTTTTACCAATGGAAATCAGAGATTCAATTGCACAAATAAAATAAAGGAAAAAAAATTAGCATAAAAAAAAATCCCGAATGATTCGGAATTTTTTTATGAATGTATTGAATGAAATTAGTCCACTTTGGGAGCAGCTGCTAAAATTTCAGCATTTGCTTGGTCAGCATATTTCTCGAAATTTTTAACAAACATAGCAGCTAATTCTTTTGCTTTTTTAGTGTATTCCTCTTTATCAGACCAAGTGTTGATTGGTACTAATATTTCAGAAGGAACATCAGGGCAAGTTGTTGGCATATCAAATCCAAATATTGGGTGTTTAACATATTCAACATTGTCTAATTGTCCGTTCATTGCAGCTGTTATCATAGAACGAGTATAACTCAATTTCATACGATTTCCAACTCCGTAAGGTCCGCCAGACCAACCTGTATTAATTAAATATACTTTAACTTCAGGATGTAAATCTAATTTTTTACCTAATAATTCAGCATATTTAGTTGGATGCAATGGTAAGAAGGCTCTTCCAAAACAAGCACTAAATGTTGCTTGAGGCTCAGTAACGCCCACTTCAGTTCCTGCTACTTTTGCAGTATATCCCGAAATGAAACTATACATTGCTTGTCCTTTATCTAAACGAGAAATTGGAGGTAAAATACCGTAAGCATCACACGTTAAAAAGAAAATATTTTGTGGGTTTCCTCCAATACTTGGTTCTTTTGCGTTATTAATGTGATTTATAGGATAAGCAACACGTGTATTTTCTGTAATGCTACCATCCGCAAAGTTTACAGATGTTGTTCCTTCTAAATAAGTCGTGTTTTCAACTAAGGCATTTGGTTTAATTGCACTGTAAATTTCGGGTTCTTTTTCTGCAGTTAAATCAATACATTTTGCGTAACAACCACCTTCAAAATTAAATACAGATCCAACATCCCATCCATGCTCATCATCACCAATTAATTTACGATTAGGGTCAGCACTCAATGTGGTTTTTCCTGTTCCACTTAAACCAAAGAACAAGGCAACGTCGCCATCTTTGCCTTCATTTGCAGAGCAATGCATACTTAAAACCCCTTTTTCGTGTGGCAATACATAGTTCAATACACCAAAAATCCCTTTTTTCATTTCACCGGTGTATGCACTTCCACCAATTAATATCATTTTTTTAGTGAAGTTAACTGCGGTAAAGTTTGCTTGACGCGTTCCATGAACAGCAGGATCAGCTAAAAAACTAGGTGCCTGTAAAATAATCCATTCAGGTTCTTGCGTTTTTACTTCATCTTCTGTTGGACGTAAAAATAAATCATAACAGAATAAATTTGCCCATGGCGCTTCATTAATCACTCGAATATTTAAACGATGCTTAGGATCAGCACAAGCATAGGCATCTCTTACCCAAACTTCTTTACCACCTAAAAAAGCAGTCATATCTGCATATATTTTATCAAAATGTGCTGGAGAAATCGCAATATTGATATCACTCCAATCTACACTATTTTCAGTTTTTTCATCTTTTACAGTTAATTTATCTTTTGGCGAACGACCTGTAAATTTACCTGTGTTTACAGCTAAAGCACCCATATCTGTAATGCTTCCCTGACCTAACTCAACCGTTTGTTTTGTTAATTCTTCAGGGGCTAAATTCCAATTTACTTTCGAAGGATTAATACCTATTGAAGCTAAGTTAGCATTCGGGTTTTTTATTCCAATTTCTTGCATATTAAAAAAAAATTTTAGAGTGCAAAGGTAATTTCCATATTTGATAAATAAAAAGATAAATAGCATCTTTTGTTAACATAAAATGTGCTTAAATAATTTAACAGTTTACTCATTTTACTTATTTATTAAAAAAAATAGTTGTATTTGTTACTATATTATTCAAACATATTAAAAAGAAATATAAATTGAGCAATAATTTAATTTGTTTCATTTTCATTTCACCTAAGTATTATCCCTTTAATTATTCGTTTTTTTTACGATATTTACCATTTATTATTCATACCTAAATAAATTAATGAAGTATTTTTTTCTTTGCATTCTATTTTTTTCGACGTTAATAAAAGGATATACTCAACCTTTTTCTGCATATACGAATGTTAGAAATGAGTTTTTTATTTTTGATAATGGTTCAATCAATAAAATTGAGCCCCTAAATCCAGTATCGTATAAAATTGGTCGTAAGGGCATTGCCTATCTTGATAATCAAAGTATATTGAAATTCTATAAAGATGGAATGGTGAATACCATCAATGACATGGTTACAACATCTTTTGACATTTCAGATAATTTAATGATGTTTCGTTCTGGAAATCGATTAGCCATTATTGATGGAAACAATGCTGTTTTATTATCTAAATTATGTGAAAATTATAAAATGGGTGACAGTATAGTGTTGTTTTATGATATAAACAAACGCTCTTTTAATGGCTATTATAATGGAGATATTATTGAACTCGAAAGTTTTTTAAATTTAGGTGCTAATGATTTAAAATTTGATAGTACCGTAAAAGTATCCGATAATATTGGAGCTTACATCAATTATAACGATCAATTCAAAGTGTTTTTTAATAAACAATCTGAGGTGCTCGAAAATCAAGCAGTTAAAGAGTTTCAAGTAGGCAGGAATACCGTTGGCTATATTGATATTAATAATATTTTTAAAGTATACTATAAAGGGCAATCTTTTGTGATAGACCCATTTGCGCCAAAATCATTTATGGTTGGTGACGATTTGGTCGCTTATCAAAGCAATGATGGATATTTTAAAATTTTTTATAAAGGCAATTTATTTACTATTGGATATTATGAACCAAAATATCAAGTTTCAGATCGTTTAGTTGCCTTTGAAGACTTGAATGGTTATTTTAAAATTTTTCATGAAGGAATACAAACACAAATTGATAATTATTATCCAGAAAAAATATTAATAGGCTACAATTCAATGGCTTATGTAAATAAAAATAATTTCCTACGTTTATTCAGCAATGGTAAAATGTATGATATATCCTCAATGAGTATTAACGATTACAGGCTAGACTATGATGTATTACAATATAAAGTAGGCTTTAATTCATATAAGATTTTTTTCAACGGCGAATTTTATAACTAACTTAACACGTCTTTATTGTTAATTTCATTACTTTTAAAAAAAATTGATAACATGAAAAAATTATTATTTGCATTCATTGTAATTCTTTTTTCAATTCCTTCGTTTGGAGCGAAAATACTCATTCCAATGAATGAAACGGAACAAGAAAATCATTTAAAAGCTTATGGAATTGCCTACGATGTTTTAGTAAAACAATATAAAGTCAATTGGCTTTTAAATTATAAGGGAGGCAGTTTTGTATTTGACCAAGTGCAGGAATTTGAAAATGAATGTAAAATTAGAGGAGTCAGCTATGAGGTAATACCTGAAGCAAAATACACTAAAATATTAGAAGAAATAGCCGATCCTGATGTGAATATGGATGTTATTCAGTTAGAAAAACCTCCTAAAATTGCTGTTTATTCGCCAGATGGAAAATTGCCGTGGGATGATGCCGTAACGATGGTTTTAACCTATGCAGAAATTCCGTTTGATAAAGTGTATGATGATGAATTATTGGATGATAAACTAGTAAAATATGATTGGCTTCATTTGCATCATGAAGATTTTACAGGACAATACGGAAAATTTTATGCTGCCTACAACACTGCAGATTGGTATATTAACGACAAAAAGAAAAATGAAGACATGGCTAAAAAACATGGCTTTTCGAAAGTATCTCAATTAAAACTTGCCGTTTCTAAAAAAATTAAAGATTTTGTAATTGGCGGAGGCTACTTATTTGCCATGTGCTCTGCCACGGATAGTTATGATATCGCATTGGCGGCAGAAGGTACCGACATTTGTGCTGCGATGTTTGACGGGGATGCGGCTAATTCCAATGCACAAAGTGAGTTAAATTACTCAAAATCATTGGCATTTAAAGATTTCAAATTAGTGAATAATCCTTATGAATATGAATATTCTGATATTGATATGACCCAAGTAAGAAAGGTTCCTTTCAATGCTGATTATTTTACATTATTTACTTTTTCAGCAAAATTTGATCCTATTCCTAGCATGTTGTGTCAAAATCATACGACTACAATTAAAGGGTTCATGGGACAAACAACTTCTTTTAGATCGAGTTTAATAAAAAGCAGCACCACAATTTTAGGCGATAATAAGTCGGTAGGCGAAGCTCGATATATTCATGGCGATTTAGGCAAAGGCACTTGGACCTTTTATGGCGGACACGATCCTGAAGATTTTCAACACCAAGTGGGAGATCCTCCAACTGATTTGAACTTGCATCCAAACTCACCTGGTTATCGACTAATTTTGAATAATGTATTATTCCCAGCTGCCAAGAAGAAGCCACAAAAAACATAGTTAATTAA
>CANHNT010000104.1 GCA_947461985.1 Bacteroidota bacterium
CTAATTCTCCTATGGTGTAACTATCGCCCAATGCTAAATATTTCATCTTTATTTTGATTTAAAAGAGATTAAAATTGTTTCCATTTCTTTTTGAAATAAGACGGCATTTTTTTTATCGGCTGTGCCATTAAAATTATATCCCATACTGTCTTTTGTGTTGAAGTAAGTATATCCATTCACAATATAATGATTGCTATCCGCAGGAGTAAATTCAAATGCATATTGATAAAATATTTTGTCGCCAATTTGTTTAGTCCCTTTGTTTTCAATCGTTAAATTTGGGGTAGAAATTTTTAATTGAGCAATGGTTGTTAAATGGTAAATGCTGTCTGATATATTCATTGGTAATTGCTCAGTCCAAACCAATATATTTTCTTGGTAAGCATCTAATGAATCGACTAATGGTTGTTTTAGAGTAATTAAATTAAATTGATTCGGTGTTTTTACAGCTTGCCAATTTTTAGGGAAATCAAATTCAATTTTTAAACTATCCGACTTTAAATGCGTTATATCTGCTTTAGGTTCATTCGGTTTTTCGTTTATTTTTGAATCATTTTTACATGCAATAAAACTGGTTATAATTAATAAACTTAAAATAAATATTTTTTTCATGGTGCAAATATAAGTTAGTTTTTGGTTGTTGTTTTTTAGTGGTATGTAATTAATGCTGTAATTATTTTATTCAATTTGAAGAAAAATACGGTGATGTTAAATTTCATAGTCGTTAGTGTTTATCTATACGCTCAAATAAAATAAAAAAAAACCTACAGATTAATGTAGGTTTTTTTAAATGTTTTGAATTGTCAACTATTCTGCAGAAGGTGTTTCTTCAGCTGGAGTTTCAGCTACTGGAGCTTCCTCTACTACTGGAGCTTCCTCTACTGCTGGAGTTTCTTCAACCACTGGGGTTTCTTCTACTGCTGGAGTTTCAGCTGCTGGTGCTTCTTCAACCACTGGAGTTTCAGCTACGGCTTCTACTTTTTTGATAATTGGTTGAATAACATTTGCTGCTTTGTGCTTTTTGTGAGCAATTTCTCTTTCTGCAACTAACTTTTCGTGAGATGCATTCCACACTTCAAATTTCTCTAAAGCGGTTGTTTCGCTAAACAATCCTAATTTCACTCCACGCATCAAGTGTTTCAAATACAATACACCTTTAAAAGAAAGAATTCTGTTTACAGTGTGTGTTGGTTCTGCTCCACGAGATAACCAGTGCAATGCACGTTGACCATTAACATTAATGGTAGCTGGAGTTGTTAAAGGATTGTATGTACCTAACTTTTCAATGAATTTACCATCACGACGTGATGTTGCGTTAGCTACTACGATAAAATAAAATGGGCGTTTCTTAGCGCCATGACGTTGAAGTCTGATTCTTACTGACATAAATAATAGAAATTATTTTAGTTTGTTAAAAAATAAAATTAAAACGCGAATGTATGGTTTTATTCTAAAACAATAAAAATTTTAATGGAAAATATTATTACAATTCCTTTTTTTAACTGTTTTTTTTAATAATCATCTTGATTATGAATTCAATGACAAATAAAACAAATGTTTAGTTTATTTTTGAGTTTGCTATGATAAAATTATTAGAACATTTTGGTAACTACATAATAATGCTTAAGGGCATGTTTTCAAAGCCTGAAAATGCCCGTGTTTATTGGAAAGAGTTTATACATCAATGCTATGAACTAGGAATGGGGTCACTCGGTATCGTAGTGATTATTTCTCTTTTTTTAGGTGCTGTAACCACTATTCAAACAGCTTATCAATTAGTATCTCCCTTGGTTCAAAAATATGTGATCGCTCAAATTATTCGAGACAGTGCCTTTTTAGAATTAAGTCCAACGGTTGTTTGTATTGTTCTTGCTGGTGTAATTGGTTCTAAAATAGCATCAGAATTAGGAAATATGCGAGTTTCAGAACAAATTGATGCATTAGAAATTATGGGAATTAATTCCAAAACATATTTAATATTGCCTAAAATTGTGGCTGCATTTGTGATGATTCCATGTTTAATTGTTATATCTATGTTTTTAACTGTTTGGGGTGGATATTTAGCAGCAACATTAAGCGGAGTGATGAGTAACCAACAATTTACCCAAGGTTTAGTAAAAGATTTCGTTTCTTTTAATTTAATTTTCGGATTAATAAAGTCGTTCACATTTGCCTTTATAATATCGAGTGTTTCGGCCTATTTTGGTTACCATGTAAAAGGGGGCGCTTTAGAAATTGGTCAAGCATCAACTAAATCGGTTGTAGTCAGTTGTATATTAATTTTATTTGCAGATTATGGATTGGCTGCTTTATTGTTGTAGTTTATAATTTATATGCTTGAATAATAGAAATGAAGTTGAATGGGGGCTTAGTGGCAAATGGGAGTATTTTAATTGCCATTGAAATGGAAATTGTAAATGTAGCTAATTACAAATATTATAAAAATGATTGAAGTAAAAAATATCAAAAAGTCGTTTGGGTCAAAAGTTGTTTTGAATGATGTGTCATGCAAAATGGAAAGTGGTAAAGTAAATTTAATCATAGGGTCGAGTGGCAGTGGGAAAACTGTTTTTCTAAAATGTTTAGTTGGTTTAATGGATTTAGATTCGGGTGATGTTTTATATGAGGGCAAAAATGTGGCCACTATGGAAGAACAAGAACAAAAAGAACTTCGCACCCAAATAGGAATGTTGTTTCAAGGATCAGCGTTGTTCGATAGTTTGACGGTTGAGCAAAACGTCATGTTTCCGATGGATATGTTTACTAAAAAATCACATGCAGAAAAATTGAAACGGGTAAATGAAGTTTTGGATCGAGTAAATTTAAAGGATAGCAACAAAAAGTTTCCAGCAGAAATTAGTGGTGGTATGAAAAAAAGGGTGGCATTAGCAAGAGCCATTGTTTTAAATCCTAAATATTTATTTTGTGATGAGCCTAACTCAGGATTGGATCCTCAAACATCTTTAGTAGTGGATAGATTAATCATGGAAATTACAAAAGAATATAACATTACTACCATTATGAATACACACGATATGAATTCAGTAATGGAAAGTGGAGACCATATAATTTTTTTATATCAGGGTGAAAAACGATGGGAAGGCACTAACAAAGAAATTATTTACAGTAAAGATGAAAAATTAAATAGTTTTATTTTTGCATCTGAGTTTTTGCAAGAAGCAAAAAAAATGAGAATGATGGATGTAAAATAAATAGTGGGAAATAGGGATTTTATAATTATTTTATATCTTTATTACGATTGATGCAATATCAGAAATAAACATCGTAAATTATCAAATTCGTAAACGATTAATTAGGTTATAATATAAATAAAATTGTACCGAATTCATCAGTGCCATCTGAGTAAACTAAGTCTATATTTGCAACATGTCATCTGCCCCACATCTTCAAGTAGAAAACTCATATCGAAATATTATTCGGTTGGCTTTGCCAATTAGTATCTCTATTTTGATTCCTCAAATAAGTATTTTAACGAATACGCTTTTTTTAGGAAATTATATTCCAACTGTAAGCGATTTAACTACACAGGATTTACTTTCGGCCTCTGGAATTGCAGGCATTTATTACTTAACCTTGGTAATGATAGGGTATGGAATGGTTTCTGGAATGTTGATGCTAATGAGCAGAAAAGCTGGAGAAAATGACAATTTGGGTGTGGGTAAAATATTTTCTAACGGTATTTTAATGTGTTTAATGTTAAGTGCTGTTTTAATTGGGATTTCTTTTTTTTTAGCACCCTTAATTTTTTCATTCAGCATTCATGATGTGGCTATTCAAAAAGCTTGTTTAAAATTTATCAATATCAGAATTTGGGGATTGCCTTTTATTATGCTTTGTCAATTATCAAATTCGTTGTTTTTAGCCAGCTCAAATTCAAATAGAATTATTATTGGTTCAATCGTTCAAACGGTGGTAAATGTATTATTAGATTATGTGCTCATTTTCGGCATTGGATTTTTTCCTGAAATGGGCTTAGAAGGAACTGCATTGGCCTCTACTTTTTCTGAAGTATTTTATGCGCTTACTGTTTTTTTAATCATTCGATTTCAAGCTGATTTTAAGTTGTTTGATATTCATTTTACTAAACATTTCAATTGGTCAATTATTAAAGAAACTTTTTTAAAAGCATCGCCACTCATGGTGCAATATTTTTTAAGTATTGGTGCTTGGGAAGTATTTTTTATTTATGTAGAGCATTTAGGGAAGTCCGAATCGGCTATTTCACAAATACTGCGTTCTGTATTTGGATTAGTTGGCGTTGCCGCTTGGGCATTAGCTTCTACCTGCAATTCAATGGTAAGTAATTTAATTGGTCAAGAAAAATTAAACGAGGTTATTCCGTTAATTAAAAAAGTAGTTACTGTAAGTTTTTTGGTAGCGCTCACGTTGGGTATTTTGCTATTTATTTTCCCCGAACAGTTTTTGCGATTATTAACCGATGACGAAATGCTCATTCAAGGTGGCATTACTTCATTGCGCATTGTGGTTTTAGCTACATGGGTGCTGTCTGTATCTACCATTATTTTTAATGGAGTCGTGGGTATCGGAGATACTAAAGTAAATATGTATTTCGAATTAACGGCTATTGTATTGTATTTAATTTATTGCACAATTGTCATCGAAAAAATGAAATTGCCTTTGCCCTTTGCTTGGGGTTCTGATTTTATATATTGGCTGAGCTTGTTTACTATGAGTAGTTTGTATTTGTATCGATGGAGAAAAAAGCAGATTAGAGATTCGAGATAAAAGATGTGCAAGATTTACTTTATTTTTTTATATATCTATGATTCTTAGCATTTAAATCTGCATTCACTTTTAAATTAAAAATACAATATAGATAAACTTTAATGTTTCTCTAACAACTTATAGCACATCACAAGCTTCTAAATACTTATTTTTGCAAACATGTATACAATAATTTCAGCAACAAACAGAAACGGGAGCAATACACTTAAGGTTTCAAAACAATATCAAACATTTTTTAAAGAACAAGGCATTGAGGCCAAATTACTTTCATTAGAAGATTTTAACTCATTTCACAGGGATGAAAATTTTAATCAATTAGAATCTGAATTTTTAGCACCTGCATCAAAATTTATTTTCATCATGCCTGAGTATAATGGAAGTTTTCCTGGCGTTTTTAAATTGATGATGGATATTAGTGATTTATCTGTTTGTTGGAATTTTAAAAAAGTAATGTTGGTTGGAGTTGCCAATGGAAGAGCTGGAAACCTTCGAGGTATTGATATTATGACCAATATGTGTAATTATATGAAGATGCACGTATTTTTTAATAAATTTCCAATTTCATCTGTTTCATCTGAAATAGAAAATGATGTTTTTATAAAAGAACAAACAATCCAAACCATAAAATCACAAATCGAAGGATTTATTAAATTTTAATATGGCAAAATCAAAAGGGTACGGTTTTGTTTTCTTGATTTTAATCTTTGCAATCATTGAGTATTATACATTCACTGCCATTCGTTTTTCTTTACGCAATATTAAAAATCCCTACAAAACATCTATTTTGGCAATCTATATCGCTGTTACCATCATTTGGTTTGTATCGATTGCGTTATTTCCTGTTTTGAGAAATATGGATATGAGCAAAGCCTTAAGAAACTTTGTGGTAAGTTTTGCAATGGGTATTTTAATTACAAAAATTTTAATTGCAATTATTTTACTCATTGATGATTTAAGAAGAGGAACTTCGCACTTATTGGGTTTGTTTTATAATAAAGAAACCATGCCATTGACTTTAGAAAGAGGAATGACCCGATCAGAATTTATCAACAAATTTGCACTGCTTTTTGGAGGAACTATTTTTGGAACCATGCTTTATGGGATGAGCAATCGGTATAATTATTCGATCAAAAACATTTCACTTTCGTTTGCAAATTTGCCCAAAGCATTTAAAGGAATGAAGATTGTTCAAATTTCTGACATTCATTCTGGTAGTTTATCTGATTTAGTTGCTGTTGCAAAAGGAATTGAAAAAATAAATGCAATCAATGCCGATGCAATTTTTTTTACAGGTGATTTAGTGAATAATAAAAGTGATGAGGCCGAAGAATTTATTCCCATTTTTTCTAAATTAAAAGCTAAGCATGGGGTGTTTTCTATTTTAGGAAATCATGATTATGGCGATTATGTAGAATGGGAAAGTAAAGCGCACAAAAAAGCTAATTTGGATAGATTGAAAGAAATTCATCAAGAAAATGGTTGGCGTTTATTGTTGGATGAACATATTGTTTTAGAGCAAGGCGGTGAAAAAATTGCACTCATTGGTGTTGAAAATACCAGTTTTAAAAATCGTTTTCAAACCTATGGCAGTTTAGAAAAAGCCTATCAAGGTTCAGAAATTCATCCTTTCAAAATTTTATTAAGTCATGATCCTTCTCATTGGGATGGTGAAATAAATTCAAAGTACAAAGACATTGATTTAACCTTAAGCGGACACACTCACGGCTTCCAATTTGGAATTGATATTCCTTGGTTGAAATGGAGTCCTGTTCAATATATTTACAAACAATGGGCTGGTTTATATCAACAAGACAATCAGTATTTATATGTCAATAGAGGATTTGGATTTTTAGGTTATCCCGGTAGAGTAGGCATTATGCCCGAAATAACCGTGATTGAATTGAGCTAAAATTATAGTTGTAAGTTGAGAGTTACAAGTTGTAAGAATTTATGTAATTTTCATTTTTCTTTATCAAAACTAAACTCCTAAACCCTAAACGTTTAAACTAATAAAAAATGAAAATACTCATGGTTTGCCTTGGCAATATTTGTCGCTCACCAATTGCAGAAGGCGTATTGCAACATTTAGCAAATGAACAACATTTAAATTGGACAATTGAAAGTGCCGGCACCAATCAATTTCACATAGGAGAGGAGCCTCACAAAAGCTCACAAAAAGTATGTAAAGAAAATG
The DNA here is from genome assembly GCA_947461985.1 of Bacteroidota bacterium. Classification (GTDB taxonomy): domain Bacteria; phylum Bacteroidota; class Bacteroidia; order Chitinophagales; family Chitinophagaceae; genus OLB11. The sequence continues at coordinate 6,962 of CANHNT010000104.1, forward strand.
GAATTGATATTTCCCATCAACGAGCCCGTCGATTTAAAACGGAAGATTTTCTGGAATATGATTTAATTTTTGCTTTAGCGACCGATGTAATTGATGAAATGAAAACCCTAACGGCTATGAACTTTAATGCAACAAAAGTTCAGTTATTGTTGGATGTAATTTATCCGGGTGAACATAAATCGGTCACC
>CANHNT010000105.1 GCA_947461985.1 Bacteroidota bacterium
CCATATTTTTTGTTTCCTTTTTGTTCTTTTCTTGTTCAGATAGAGAATTGACCAAAAGTGAAATTATTGGTAATTACGGTGCAAAAGGGGATTGGTACTTTGAATTTAACTCTTCATTAGACTTGAGGAGTTACTTAAAAGATACATCCAACGCGCCTGGCTGGCTGCTTGAATTAGAGGCTGAAAAGAGCAAGTATGACGGAATAGTGTATATGGAAAAATCAACAGGTGAGGCCGGACTAGGTCTTTGGAAACGCAAAGGGATTGCTGATTGGGGCGGCACCAAGGTTTTTATTAAATGGCAGAAGTATGGATTTATGGATTTGAGTTTATATAGAGACGGAAGTTGGTATTTTAAGAAAAGTGGGGGCACTATTTATTTCACTGCTTCGGACTTAGACTTTAGTTCAAAAATTGCCACTTGGCCAAGGCAGTAATTTTTGCCAGTTGCGAAAATTAAGGGCTTTAATTGCTTTTTCAATTTATTTTTGAACTTATTAGAATACTAGTTGTTATATTCTAAATAGCACTATGAAACCGTTATACATAAGCTTGGCCCTACTAGGAATTTACATTATTTTCCAATCCTTTATAGCAGTAAATGCCTTGAAAACCGAAAAACAAAAGTATAGAGTTGTTTTAAAGGATAAGGTTTTGGAGATACGTTTTTATCCTGAAGCCACCATGGCAACCGTTTATTCAGCAGCTACTAATTATAAGGGTGTGGCAAACAATGGATTTAGAAAATTAGCCCGATTTATATTTGGCGGTAATGACGAAAACAAAGGCATTTCCATGACCGCGCCTGTAAGGATGAATATGTCCGAAAAAGGTTCAGAAATGAGTTTTGTAATGCCTGAAAAATATAATGCTACCAATTTGCCTAAGCCCAACGATGCCAGCATTAATATTCATAAATCAACACCGGAATATGTTGCAGTGATTGAATTTGGTGGCTATGCTAATGATGAAAAAATTGAAGTTTACAAAAATTTACTTTTACAAACATTAGCACAAAGAAATATAAAAGTAATTGGCAATTATCAGTTTTTAGGGTACAATGCACCTTATCAAATAATAGCTCGAAAAAATGAAATTATAATACCAATTGAATGGAAAGAATAGATATTGATAGGGTCATTGAAATGGCTTGGGAGGATCGAACGCCATTTGAAGCTATTACCATTCAGTTTGGATTATCCGAGGCAGATACCATCAAGTTGATGCGGTCTGAGTTAAAACGTAATAGTTTTAATCTTTGGCGTAAAAGAGTGAATAGCGGGGTAAGTCAAAAGCATTTAGTGAAAAGAAGCAGTGATATAAAACGATTTAAATGTTCAAGACAAAAAGCAATTTCGATGAATAAGATAAGCAAGCGTTAAGTAGCATAAAACTTAAGCTTATGTGTTCGTAAATTTTGCCAACTTCAATCCCTTTTTGCAGGCTTCACTACAAAATTTAACATCTTCCCAACTTCTTTCCCATTTTTTTCGCCAGCTAAATGGTCGTTGACATTGAATGCAAATTTTAGACGGGAGGTCAGTTTTTTTAATTATTTTATTATTGTTATTTCTCATTCCATTTATTTGGGTTGTCCGAATACATTTGTCTAAAAGTTAGATTAATTCTAGGTGCATGAATTTTGGTTGTTTTTGGCAACGCATGCCACCAATTTTGCTGTATACTACCTTTCATTTCCAATAGCGATCCATTTTCTAATAATATGGATACGGTTTCTTTAGTTTGTTTGTGCTTAAACGAAAATTTTCTTTCTGTTCCAAGGCTCAATGAGGCAATTGAACTGTTGGCTACAATTTCTTTTTCATCATCACTATGCCAACCCATACTTTCTAATCCATTATGGTATAAATTTAATAAACAAGCGTTATATTTTGATTGTGTAATGTTTTCAATAAGCTGTTTAATTTCCAAAAGCTTAGGTGTCCATTTAATTCCATTTTTTGTTTTACTGGAATAGGTGTAGGAAATATTCGGATCGCTGTAAAAGGCTACTTTTCGCTTGGTTACAATTTCTTTTCCAAACATGATAATGCGTTCATTTTCCCAATTTATTTTGTCTAATATTTCTTGGTAAAATTGACCAATTTGCTCATCATCAAAAATATTGCCATAATAGATGGCAACACCGTCCTGGTTTATGATATTTGGAATATTATTAAACATTGTTTGGCATTCAACTATTTGCTTTAAAATTCTGTCTTTCTTTGCACAATTATAAAACAAGATTAACTCAATTATTGTTCAAATAAGAATACTATGAATGCAAATATTGCCAAATTAAATCAATCCATCTTACCAATTCGTGAAAAATTATTACAACATCCTGTTTATGCACAAATTCAAGATTTAAAAGGGTTACAGCAATTTGCATCCTTCCATGTTTTTGCAGTTTGGGATTTCATGAGTTTGTTAAAATCATTACAAATTGGCCTTACATGCGTTCAATTGCCATGGGTTCCTGTAGGGTCTGCTAATACCCGTTATTTAATTAATGAAATTGTCGCTGGTGAAGAATCGGATGTGGATGAGCAAGGAAATAGAATTAGTCATTTTGAGTTATATAAAAAAGCCATGTTACAAATGGGGGCCACATCAAGCAATATAGATTCCTTGCTTGATTTAATTCATTCAGGTCAATCCATTGAAACAGCAATACATAATGTTGATATCCCCAATCAAGTAAAGGAATTTTTAATGTTCACTTTCGATATTGCACAAAATGCACCATTGCATGTAAAAGCTGCAGTATTTACTTTTGGTCGTGAGGATTTAATTCCAGATATGTTTACTGAACTATTAAATAAAATTTATTCAAAACATCCCGAACAGGTATCTGTTTTTAAGTATTATATCGAAAGGCATATCGAAGTGGATGGGGGACACCATAGTCAGTTAGCAACTGAGATGGTAGTAGAGTTATGTGGTGACGACCTTAATAAATGGGAACAGGCTACACAAGCTGCCATTACATCGCTGGAAATGAGGGCTAAATTATGGGATGCTATATTAAATTAATTTAAACAATTATTAGTTGTAATTAATTACAATTACTCAAGTGTAGCTGATGCCCATTTATTTTTGTAGAAACTTGAGAAAAATTTAGCTTTTAGTGATAAATATTTCTGTTCACTTTCAAGGTATTTCATTTCTCTGCTATTCATAAGAAATAAGCTACTCTCGCCCATACTAAATTTCATATGCTCTGTATCAAAAAGTACTTTATTGGCAATCAATGAGGATTCGCTTAATTTAATCTGTTGTTTAAGTGAATTAAACTCTGTATAGTTACTTTTAATTTTATTTTCAATTTCAAGTGCGATATATTTTTTATCCCAACCTAAACTTTCAATTTTATTCTTCGTTTTTCCTAATTCACCTCTGGCTTGTCTTTGAAACAAGGGTAGGCTAATCGAAAAACCATATTTGTAATTATTGTTATTATTAAAATTCCCTGGTAACTGATAGTTTTTTTCTAATAAATTGTAGTTCATTTTTAGAGATGGGAACAGTTCGACCGTTTTTATCTTTTTCTCAATATCTAGGATACCCATTTTTTGATTCATCATTTCAATTTTCGGATGCGAAAGCATCGAGCTATTTATGGTTTGCTCTAAGTTGGCTAATTGTATTGCTTCAATTCTACTTAATTTAAATTGATTATCAGGTATAATAATTGAATCAAAAGTATAGGGCATGCCATCCTGTGTCCAAAAGAAATTACTGAGTTCGAATTTGGCTTTTTGCAATTCAATAAAAGCTTGAACTTCCATCATTTCAATTGTTTGCAACTGCATTAGTGATTCGGTAGTATCAATCGCTGCTCTATCACCAGACATGTATGCTTTTTTTACAAAATCGAAACGTTGTTTATTATTTTCGGCAGATTTTTTATATAAATCATGTACATAAAATGCGTTCACCCAATTCCAATAAGCAATAGTAGCATCCAATATTAAGTCATTGATTACCAATTTTTGTTCATATTTGGTAAGTTCTACAAAATATTTTGCTTGATTTACAATTGATTTTCGTTTGTCTACTAAGATGCCTCTAAAAGGGTCCATGCTTATTCCTAGGTACGAGTTTTTATATTTTGATAAAGAGGGATCTGTTTTTTCACCCATATTATTTTCAACACCTGCTTTAATGTCTATACCATACCAGGTAGGGATCTTCAATTCACTATTATTATATTTATAGTAAAGTAAACCTCCAAATTCTTTTTCTTGAGAGCTAATTTGTATGCTTGGGTCAAAGTTTGATTTGGCAACTAATAGTTCCTTATTTGATATTTCTTTTTGTAAATAGGATTGCTTTACGATTGGATGAAACTTTCGAACAATATCAATTGTATTATCAATAGTTAATATACTTTCTTGGCCAATTAATATATTATTAACAAATGCAAATAGAATTAGCAATAAATTTATTTTGAATCGCATTTGATTATTATTTTGATTTTTTAACTTCTTTAGTTTTGTAATAATCTGGAGGGAATCCATTAATTTGACGCCATAATTCATACCATATAGGCACCGTTTTTAATAAAGCAAAACCTTTTACCCCAGTGCCAGTTCTTAATTCTTTTGGCCAATTTTTAAAACTAGTATCTGGAATTACCATAATCCTAAATTTGCCATTTTCATTTCTATTGTTTTCGATCATAGTTACTTCGCCAGCAAATGTGCCATAACTATTATTAGGCCACCCTGAAAATACGACTGCCGGAAACCCGTCAAAAGTTATTCTCACTTTTTGTTTTGTATTTATTAAAATCAAATCCATTGGTTCTACAAATAGTTCAACTGCAAAGTTTACATTTTCCGGAACCATCTCCACAATCATTTCCCCTTCTTTCACGATTTCATTAATTCCAGACTTTTTTGCTTTAATAATTTGACCATCCTGAGGTGCAAGAATCCATTTTTGGCTACCACGTGTTATATAATTTGATAAAACGTTTGAGTTTTTTGCGATATCACCATCCGTAACAGCTATTTCACCTTTCGAAGTTGCAATTTCGCTTTTAGACTTAAACATTTTATCATTTGCTTCTTGTTTTATTGCGTTTATTTCAATTTGTGCAATACTTATTTCTTGTCTTGAATTAAGTAATTTCTGTTGTTTTTCGGTTAGCACTGCTAAAGCCTTATTGTTTTGTCCAGTTCTTTTCTCAAGTTCAACAAGTGAAATAACACCTTGGCTATACATTTGCTTCCCTCGCTTTAATTGATCGTCTGCTATTTTATATTCAACTTCTGCAGCTACCAATTCTGAACTGTCACTCAATATTTTTCTTTTATATTGTTCAATTTTATTTTGGTAAGCGCTTACTTTAAGATCTCTATTATTTTCAATAGCACCAACCTGATCCTGAATTGCATTTATTTTTTCTTGATAAAATATTTTTTTCTGTTCTTTTGATACAAGCTGTTCTTTTGTTCTATTAATTAAATTAACATCTAAATAGTCATCCTTAATATCTGCAAGTTCGAGAAGTGTATCCCCACTTTTAACAAAATCACCTTCCTTTACATACCATTTTATAATTCTTCCAGGAATGATCGTATTAATTTGTTGAGGTCTATCATCCTGATATCTAGTTGTGACATGTCCATTTGCATTAATATTTTGTGTCCATGGTAAAAAAAGAGCTATCAATAAAATGATAATCGAGCCAATCAGCCAATACCCAATTTTACTATTTTTATCAAACCTGTAAATATGTTTTTCTGAAGCAGGATGGAATCCGAGCTCTGATTTAATTTTTTGAATTGAGTGTTTCATAATTACTTTAATAATGGTAATATAATATTAGGCTTACCAATTTGTTTTATTTTCCCATTTTCTAGCCAAATAATCATATCCGCTTTTTCAGCAAATGGTTTATGACCCGTTGCAATTACACAGGTTGTATTTTTTAGTTCATATATATATTCTACAATCCTTTGGTTAGATAAATTGTCCGCTAATTCAAATGGTTCATCAAAAAGCATTAATTCAGGCTGATTCATTATTGCTCTTAATAAAAGAATATTTTTAGCAAAAATTGTACTCAACCCCTTACCAGTTGGCTGAAGAACAGTCTCAAAAGCATTTGGTAATTGACTTATAAATTCATCAATCCCTAATTTTTTTGCAGTTTGCATAATAGTAGCAGCATCAATATTTTCATTACCCATGCATATATTTTCAAAAAGTGTACCGTCGAATATATCTTGTTCGTGATAGAAAATGCCAATATTTTTTCTATATTCTTTTTGATTTAAATTATTTAATGGAATATTATTGATATTTATTGTACCACTATAATTTTTAATTGTTCCGCCTATCACTTCAAGCAAAACCGATTTTCCAGCTCCACCATCACCAATTATACATACTTTTTGGCCTGATACTATTTCAAAATCAATATTATTTAAGAGGATCTTTCCATCTTCTTTTTGGCAAATCAATTTCTTAACATCAATTATAGTTCCATTCGAATTTCTCGAAAAAGGTATATTCCCTGTTGCTTCTTCTTTTTTTGATATGATACTATCAAGCTTTTCTATGCCAGTCAATATATTATATCCAACTTCTAAATTCAATATTAATTTTTCGACTGCTGAAAGTATCAATAAGATTACAATTTCTGCTGCGATAAATTGCCCAATGTTTAATTGTTGATTTACTAATAATATTGCACCAATAATTAGCATAATTGCTGAAATCAATACTTTAAATGCAACTAAACTCCAATATTGAAATTTCAATATTTCAAAATGTTTAGTCTTTGAAATCAAATAATTAGTAATTAATTTATCTGCTTTTTTGATGTGAAAGTTATTCTGACTAGAAATTTTAAATGTTTTGTACGAACGTGCAATTTCTTCTAACCAACTAGCAACTTCATATTTGTCTTCACTTTCATTATAAGATGCAATTAATCCTTTTTGAGTTGTGTATTTGAAAATCAAAAAAAGTACTAAAAATAATAATAAGCCCAGTGCTATAAATATGGTATTGTAAAAGGATAGTAATATTAACCCGAAAATAATTTGAATTACAGCAAGTGGGATATCTAATAGAATTTTTGACAATCCTTTTTGTAAATTAGTA
>CANHNT010000106.1 GCA_947461985.1 Bacteroidota bacterium
CACTGTAACTATCTAAGTTTACAAATAAATTATTGAAAGCCAACATCCAAATGGCTCTGTCAACATCTAATTTGTTAGATAAATCAGTTGGATTATTTGTGACAGTATTACACAAATTAATGAAAGAATGCCAACCGGTATCCGATTTCATATCGTAGGTAGATGAATAACTTGTGCTATCGGCATTGATGTATTTTAAACTATTTTTTGAAGCGGCAGATGGCGATAAATCGGAAGAACACTTTACAAAACATTGATCATTGCTATAAAAATGATCGGCAATAAATTTTTTATCGATGCTTTCATCATTGGTAAATGCACCATAATAACTCCCATTAATAGTAACCTTGGCGAAATTGGCTTTCGGACAATGCATGTATTTTTGTAAAATACCGTAGCCTAATACTTCTCTGATAAAAGAAGGATCGCCGTAGCCATTGCTGAGTTTTATGGATTCAAATCCTTCATAATTTTGTTTTTTAAATTCATCCAATGAAATGTGTAAAGGATTTTTAGCATTATTCGCATTGTATGAACTGTTGCCTTTAAAGCGCACTCCTACACTATCATATTGAACTCCGTTTATTTTTACCCAATCAGCCATATAATAATCTTCTGTTGAGTTTTTCAATACATCCAAAATAGAATCCCAACTGGGTTGTGCAAAATTAATTTCAATATCTTGAATGGTATTTATGTCGTACAAGGTTTGAGATTTTGCTGATGCAAAAAATAAAATAAATGCAATGGCTAAAAAATATTTTTGTTTCATATAGCTAGTAAAATTAAAAAAGAACACTGAGTAATTGATAATCATTCAGTGTTCTTATATTTTTGAATGAATAATTATTCTACGATTAATTTCAATGTTGTTTGCTCATTTTTATCATTTACAATTTGTACAAAATAACAGGACGCATTCATCATTTCTTTATCGATAGAAAATGAGTTTATAGTGATATTTTTGTAGTATTTAATGGTTCTTCCATAGATGTCTATTATTGATACTGAATGAGATGATGCAAGGTCGTTAAATGTTATGGTCGCATTTGTTGACATAGGATTGGGAGACAATGTAATGCCATTATTTTTATTTACATTGGTAGTATTTAATGGATAACAATTTACACAACTACCAAAACAAACGATAGGTAAAATTTGTGCGTTAATTACACTATCAATCTCTCGAAAACTTGTAATTGTGGTACAATTACTTGGTACTGTTTCTCCATTGGCATTATTTCCATTATAAAATTTGTAAAATAATGAAGAATTTTGAGCGAAAAAGGCCATGTATTCATAAACTCCATTTCCAAAACTATACATTTTGTATGTAGAAGGATTGAATGATTTAAAAGGACCTACATAAACCCCATTAGCAGAAACCGTTTCGTTAGACATATTTACTCTAAATCGATACATCGTATCCGTTGCTGTATTGTTTCCACTATAAAAAACAGCAGGCATTTGCAAGGTGTCATTTCCTAAAGAATCTACATAAAACCATCTCAAACCATTTGAGGGATCTTGTGACTCTATAGGAACATTCTCTGAACTATATCCATTGCTACCTAAAACAAAAAAATATTCATATTCTTGAAAAGCAGGAATATTATATACTGGGCTATAATAAATATTCGTATCTGTGGTGCTTTGTATTAAATGTAAATAACCATTAGCCATATCTAAACCCATTCCAATTTCACTTTGAAAAGTAGAAACCATATAGGCATCGTTAGAACTCAACATTCCTGAACCTTTCATATTCACAGCAAATCGAACATATTTTGCTTCGGCAATGGATGAAAAAAGGACAACGAATAAAATGGCTGATATTATTTTTTTGAACATGATGTATTTTTATTTATTTAAAGAAATTTGTTTGGTTGCAGTTCCTTCATTGCTTGTTAAGCGAATAAAATAATTGCCATTCGCTAAAGATGAAATATCAATTGTTTCTGCATTGTAAAATGTTTTTACGACTATGCCAACATGACTAATTACTTGAATACTGTATTGTTTTCCAAATAAACTAGCTTCTTTAATATTTACAATGCCCGATGTTGGATTCGGGTAAACACTCAACTTATCATTGAAATTGACATCAATCATTCCTAAAGGAAATTGAACAAAAGTAGATGAATATTGATACACACAACCATTAGCATCCGCAATACGAACTACATATTTTCCTGCTTGTGTTGCAGTGTATGTTTGGCTCGTTGCACCTGCAATTTTTTGTCCGTTCATATACCATTGATAAGATGTTGCAGTTGATGAAGACAATACATTTCCATTGGCAGTAATTGTAGGAATTGCTGGAGGTTCATTGGTAATGAAACAAGCGCTGTATTTTTTTGTTTTAGAACCTGAGGCTGAATGGCTAAATACAACAGCACCTGCTGCATTAAATTCTCTTACCATACTCGTAATAGGAGAAGCCACTATTTCATTTCCATTAGGTAATTGTTGTGTTCCTCCTTCATTGCTACTGTACATTCCACTTACTGTGTTTCTATGGTCATAGGTTGTAGGCAAATAAGCCGAACCGGCTGAAAGGGTATAATTATATCCACTTATAGGCGTAATTATTTGATCGGCACACGATTGATTATTTGAAACGCCTGCATTATTATAACCACATAAACGACCAGGAACGGTTGAGAATTCATCTGCCCAATGCGCATCATGGGTCACATTTAATACAGCTGTTCCAGTTGCACCATAAGCTGCAGGATTACCCCATCTATATAATATGTCGCCACCTTTACCAGAGTTACCACCTGTATGACTAGCAGCTTCAACAGTTGTAGTACTATGGTCAATAATATACCATTCATTTTGATTATGAGAGCTAAAAGCAATTTGGTCTAAAATAGGATTATAATCTACTCCATTCAAATGCTGCCAATCTTTTGTAGATTTATAATTAATATTTAATAATTGAGGATTATTAACTAAACTGGTTACATAATTCGCTTTTGAAGCATCTGTATTTTGCATTAAATGATCCCAAGATTTCCATTCCCAAACTACAGTTCCTGTAGTTAAACCTGTTTGTTTAACCTCTACAATTTTATCGGGCCACATTTCACTTGAAAAGGTAGTACAACCTGCAGCAGTAACTTCTGCAGCAGTTCGTCTTTCATAAGCAATTAATAAAACATTTCCATTAGGTAAAGGTTTAATATCATGATGAGAACAATATGAAGGAGTGCTGTAATCAAAATTCCAAAGTAAAGTACCAGCATAATCATGTTTTGTTACTTTTCCACAAATTGGCCCTCCACTAAAAGAGACCCCTGTAGCTTTTGCAGCTCTCCACAAATAACCTCCTGGCATTAAATAGGCCGAATAACCTGTTGAGCCAGTTAATCCTGTCCAAGTATGAAAAGAGTTCCATGAAGTATCATACAAAGTAGCACTGGTGGCATTTTTAGCAGCATTTAAAAAGTATCCATTCCATTGTTGGGCTTTCAAAGCCATTGAACCAATTAATAAAGCCACACTTAAAGTGAGTATTTTTTTAAACATACTTATTTTATTTATGTTGTGAAAATATTAATTAAATATTATCTAATTGTTATTTTTAGGTAGATTAATTTATAAACAAGGTTAATTAACATGGTAATATTTAATAATTAATTCCTAATGTACCTTGTTTTTATTGCAATAATGAATGTAAAACAATAAGTTTGCCAACTTAAAATTCATCAAGATTATATATGCACAAAATTATTAGTTATAAAAAAATGTTTGAAGCAACACCAGCTACATCATTAGCCGATTTAAAAGTAAAATACAGAAACTTAATTAAAGAATGGCATCCCGATAAATTTGCTAGCGACGAAGAAAAGAAAGCTGAAGCCGAATTAAAAAGCCAAAAAATTATTGAAGCTTATCATTGTTTAGTAGGCATTCATCCTGAAACGCATGCTGCGAACGTAGAAGAATATACAAGCATTACTAACTCCATGTTTATGGATGATTATGTGCACAAAGGCACAACCTTGAAAATTACGTTTCAAGAAGGCATTGTATATGAATACTATGGTGTTCCCAAAAATACTTACATTAAAATGGTAAACTCTCCTACTGTGGGACGATTTGCAAAACGTCATATTTTCAATTCATTTCCTTACAGAAACATTAGTAAATCAAATGTTTAAACATTAAAAAAATCAAATAAAAAAAGACTGCATAATGCAGTCTTTTTAGTATTTGTGATGTTGAACTATATAATTAATCCTATTGTAAAAAATTAGTTTCCTAAATAATTTTTCAATAATCTACTGCGTGAGGTGGAACGAAGTTTAGTGATGGCTTTGTCTTTTATTTGACGAACTCGTTCTCGGGTTAATCCAAATTGTTCACCAATATCTTCTAAACTCATGGGATTATCTACCCCGATTCCAAAAAAGAATTTCAATACATCTTTTTGTCTATCGGTTAGTGTACTCAGTGATCGATCTATTTCATCTCTTAACGATTCATCATGTTCAATTGCCAAATCTGCACTTTCGGAGTTTGGATTATTTAATACATCAAGCAACGTATTTTCTTCGCCATTAGCAAATGGAGCATCCATGCTCAAGTGTCGAGAAGACGAACTCATGGTGTTCCTTACCTCATCAGCGTTCATTTCTAAAACTATAGCCAATTCTTCAGCAGAAGGCTCTCTTTCAAATTCTTGCTCTAATTGAGAGTAGGCTTTATTAATTTTATTCGTTAGTCCAACTTTATTTAATGGCAACCGAACAATTCTACTTTGTTCAGCTAATGCCTGCAAAATAGATTGACGAATCCACCAAACAGCATACGAAATAAATTTAAAACCCCTTGTTTCGTCAAAACGTTGCGCAGCTTTAATTAATCCTAAATTTCCTTCATTTATTAAATCACTTAATGACAAACCCTGATTTTGATATTGCTTAGAAACGGATACAACAAAACGCAAATTCGCTTTGGTAAGTTTATCTAAACTTTTGGCACATCCTTGTTTTATTTTCACGGCTAAAATAACTTCTTCTTCAGGAGTTATTAGGTCAACTTTTCCAATTTCTTGAAGATATTTCTCCAACGACTGACTTTCACGATTAGTGATAGACTTAGTAATTTTTAGCTGGCGCATTGACATAATGTATAAAATTTTTCGTTAATAATAATTTATATGTTAAGAAATAATTAAATGGCAGTACTATAACCAATTGTTAGCAAATGTATTGTTAATGAACTAAAATGCAAAATGTTTTTTTGATGTAAAAAAAATAAATAATAAAATAATCTAAAAATAATTTTGTTAATTCAATAATTATACTATTATTGTACTTATAAAATAATCAATGGCTAAAAGAATTAAATATAATAAAGAATATTCGATAAGATGCTCCCCAGCAATTTTATATGAATTCCTCATAACTCCTGCAGGATTAGGAGAATGGTTTGCTGAAAAAGTGAAACAACGTGAAACCACTTTTGTATTTTCATGGAAGGGAAGCGAAGAAGTTGCCGAACTCATAGCAGCTGAAGAAAACGAATATGTCGTGTTTAAATGGGATTGGATGGAAGAAGATGAATACTTTGAATTCAGAATTGAAAAAAGCCCTGTAACGAATGAAACGATATTAACAATCACAGATTTTGCAGAAAAAAATGAAGTTGCAGACCAAGAGTTACTTTGGAGTGCACAAATTCATGATTTAATGCATCGTGTGGGAAGCTAAAAATATAAATGATCAATGCAAAAAGACCAATTGGATATTCAATTGGTCTTTTTTTAATTGTGCATTATGTTCTCTTCAATATTTTTATTTTGTGCAACAAATTTTTCAAGCATCATAACTAACTCATTCACTTTTCTTTTATGTTGATGAAAAATATTAGAAGTAGAAATATGACTGTTTATTAATATTTCATTATCGACAGCAATGAAAATTACTATTTCTTGTTCCTTAGAGCCTTTTATCAAACTACTTTGCATCATAAACACATCATGTAAATCATGCATCACATAATATTTAAAATGATTTGACATAAAAAAATTAGTCAACAAAACCTTGTTATCTTCTATAGAAAATGACGTTTTTATTTTATCAAAAAACAAGGATGTATAAAACTTGTAAAAACCATAACTAATAGAAATAAATGCTCCCAAAAATGGAATTGATTTTCTAAAAAACGATTTCATGCTTGAATCATTTTCACCTTTAGAAATCAGAAAAAAAGCAATTAAAGCAATGACAATAATCATCACGAAAAAAACAACAAAAGGTTTATACTTTTGAAAAGAATTAAGAGGATAGCGTAAATGTTTTTTTATAAAATCAATATCAGTTTCAGCAACGATTGAACTGGTTTCATTTGAAGGTAATTTATTGTGCATTATTGATTTTAAGAATTTCAAATCTAGAATTTATTTTAAATCTTTTTGCTTTCTTTAACTAATTTCTGTTTTGTAAAAACTATTTTTGCTCAAATACTTAAAAAATAGAATTGAAAGCACTGCATAAATTTTTAATTAAATCATTTATTCCACCATTTGTGGCAGCCTTTATGGTAACATGGTTTATTTTTGTTATGCAATTTATGTGGGTTTGGATTGATGAATTTATAGGAAAAGGGTTAGATGTGCTCACCATTATGCAATTTTTAGGATTGCTTTCTACTACCCTCGTTCCCATTGCATTGCCTTTAGGCATATTGTTTGCAGCTATTATGACCTATGGTAATTTAGGTGAAACATCCGAATTAACAGCTGTAAAATCTGCCGGCATTTCAATGGCAAAATTTTCTAAACCACTGTTTGTATTCATCGTTATTGTATCCATTGGTTCGTTTGCCTTCAACAATTATGTAATTCCCAGAGCACAATTGAAAGCAACTCGGCTACTCTACGATATTCAAAATAAAAAACCGGTAGTTGCTATAAAAGCAGGCACTTTTTATAAAGACATACCGAATCACACCATTTATATTTCTAAAAAAGATGCAGATGATAAAACGGTGCACGATATTAAAATTTATGACCATACCTCAGGACGTGGAAATGATAAAGTTATTA